>NZ_JBEXEQ010000020.1:0-137894 GCF_040703155.1 Streptomyces sp. NPDC005435 | reverse complement strand
GTTTCCACGTGCCCGAGCATCGCACGGGACGGGGAGGAGACGGCGGGAGTTTTCCACAGGGCCGGGTTCCGCCCCTCACTCATGTCCGGGCCCGTCCGGACCCGCGTCTCAGATGTCCAGCACCCGCAGCACCAGGCCCGACGCCGGCTTCGGGCCGAACGAGGTCGACTTGCGGGGCATCGTCACGCCCTGGCGGGCCAGTTCGCGTACGACGTCCTCGCGGACCGGGTGGAGCAGTACGGCCGTGCTGCCGTCGTGTTCCGCCTTCGCGACCGTCGCGGCCGTGTCGTGGATGTAGGCGATGTGGGCGGGGGAGTCCTCCGGGATGTGCCACACGTGCTCCAGGAGCGTGGCGTGCAGGACGGTCGCGTCCAGGGAGCGCCACGCGGCCGGGTGGCCGCCCGGGACCGTGCGGGCCAGCAGCCCGGGGTCCGGCCGGTCCAGGAGATGGAAGGCGCCGTCCCCGGCCAGCAGGAAGGCGTTGCCCTCGGCGGCCGCCTCCGCCAGTTCCGCCAGCGCCTCGGCCAGCGGCAGCTCCAGGCGCCGTACCCGGAACAGGTCCCGTACCGCCGTCAGCGCGTCCGCGACCGGCAGACCGTGCAGCAGACGGTGGATGGCGCGGACGCGCAGCGGATAGCGGACGGTGTCGACCAGCAGGACCAGTCCGTGGTCCCAGGGGCTGGGCGAGGGGTGTTCCGCGCGGAGCAGCCGGTAGGTGGCCCAGCGGTGGTGGCCGTCGGCGATGAGCGCCTGGTGTCCGGCCAGGTCGGAGCGGACCAGGGCGAGGTCGTCGGGGTCGGTGACCGCCCAGAGGCGGTGGCGTACGCCGTCCTCGGTGGTGGTGGCGAGCGTCGGCGCGTGCCGGACCGTACGCTCCACGACCTCGGCCGTGGCGCCGTTGCCGCGGTAGGTCAGGAGCAGGGGTTCGAGGTTGGCGCGGGTGGCGCGCATCAGGGCCGCGCGGTCGGCGACCACCGGGGGCATCACGTCCTCGTGCGGGAGGACCACGCCCTCCTCCGGGTCCGAGACGCGCAGGGCGCCGATGACACCGCGCTGGACCTGGCCCTCGACGTCGCGTTGCTCGTACACGTACAGCGCGGGCTCGGGGTCGGCCCGCAGGACGCCGTCGGCGAGCCAGCGGCGCAGGGTGCCGGCCGCCTGCTCGTTGCGGACGGTGGGCGTTTCGGCCTGCGGGAGGATCAGCCGGACGATGTTGTGCGGGTCGGCGTCCTGGAGGTGGTGCAGGCCGTCGGGGCGTACGACCACGTCGTACGGCGGGGAGGTGACGGAGGCGAGGCTGCCGACCCGTTCGGGGTCGTAACGAAGGCCTCGGAACGGGGTGAGTTCCAGGCCTCGGGGCGCCCTTGCTTCCGAGTGACCTGCGATGTTCATCCCGGCATCGTACGTGTGCGGGGGCGGTGGGGGATGATCGGGGGAAAGAGCGTCGAACGAGGAGCGATACCGCATGAGCCAGAGCGTCAGGACGAGGCCCGAGGGCAGTGGGCGGCCCCTGAGCGAGGCGTACGACACGGCGCTGCTCGATCTGGACGGGGTGGTGTACGCGGGCGGCGAGGCCATCGCGCACGCCGTGGACTCCCTCGCGGTCGCGCGTGGGGAGGGGATGCACCTCGCGTACGTCACCAACAACGCGCTGCGGACCCCGGACACGGTGGCCGGACACCTCACCGAGCTGGGCATACCGACCGCGGCCGGCGATGTGATCACCTCCGCGCAGGCGGTGGCGCGGCTGATCAGCGAGCAGGTGCCCGCCGGGGCGAAGGTGCTGGTCATCGGCGGTGAGGGGCTGCGGGTGGCGCTGCGCGAGCGCGGCCTGACGCCGGTGGAGTCGGCGGACGACGACCCGGTGGCCGTGGTGCAGGGCTACGGCGGCCCGGACCTGGCGTGGGGGCGGTTCGCGGAGGCGTCGTACGCGGTGGCGCGCGGGGTGCCGTGGTTCGCGTCCAACACCGACCTGACCATTCCGAGCGGCCGGGGCATCGCGCCGGGCAACGGCGCGGCCGTGGAGGTCGTACGGATCGCGACCGGGGCCGAGCCGCAGGTGGCGGGCAAGCCGCTGCCCCCGATGCACAAGGAGACCATCCTGCGCACCGGTGCCGAGCGGCCGCTGGTGGTCGGGGACCGGCTGGACACCGACATCGAGGGCGCGTTCAACGGCGAGGTCGACTCGCTGCTCGTGCTCACCGGCGTCACCGACGGCGCCCAGCTGCTCGCGGCGCCGCCGCAGCACCGGCCGACCTATGTGGACGCCGATCTGCGCGGACTGCTCACCGGGCAGCCGGAGGTCACGGAGGCGGGCGACGGTTTCCGCTGCGGTGGCTGGACGGCGACGGCCGGGGCCGAGCGGCTGGAGCTGACCGGTGACGGCGAGCCGCTCGACGGGCTGCGGGCGCTGTGCGCGGCGGCCTGGACGGCGGCCGGTGACGGTGCGTGCGCGCTGGACGGGGGCAAGGCGCTGGCGCGGCTGGGGCTCTGACCACGGCGAATGCGCTGGACCCGGGCTCGTGCAGGGGCCCGTACCGGTCACTTGATCACATTGGAGGATAGGCTAACCTAACCTCGTGTTGGTCGAGAGTCCTCCGGAACCGCGCGCGGAAGTCAGCCCCGCGCCCCCGAAGCGACGCGCGGTACGGGCCCTCGGGCTCCTCCTCGCCGTCGTGCTCCTGGCGCTGATCGCCGCGGCGAGTATCGCCATCGGCGCGAAAGCGCTGTCGCCGGACCAGGTCCTGCACGGCCTGTTCCACGACACGGGGACGTACGGCGACACCGTCGTGGGCTCCCGGATCTCGCGCACCGTCCTCGGCCTGCTGGCCGGGGCCGCGCTCGGCCTCTCCGGGGCGGTGCTCCAGGCGGTCACCCGCAATCCGCTGGCCGACCCCGGCCTGCTCGGCATCAACGCGGGTGCCTCCGCCGCCGTCGTCACGGCCATCACCTTCTTCGGTGTGACCTCGCTGACCGGCTATGTGTGGTTCGCGTTCGCCGGCGCCGCCGTCGTCGGCGCGCTGGTGTGGTTCCTCGGCGGCAGCAGGGGCGCCACCCCGGTGCGGCTCGCCCTGGCCGGTACGGCGATCAGCGCCGCGCTGTACGGCTACCTCCAGGCCGTGATGATCTCCGACGACGCGGCCCTTGGCCGGATGCGGTTCTGGACGGTCGGCTCGCTCGACTCGGCCACCGATCACACCATCGTCCAGGTGCTGCCGTTCCTCGCGGCGGGCATGGTCCTCGCGCTCGGGCTCGCCCGCCCGCTCAACGCCATGGAGATGGGCGACGACACCGCCCGCGCGCTCGGCGCCAACCTCCACCGCACCCGAGGCCTGGCCATGCTGGCCGCGACCGTGCTGTGCGGCGCCGCGACCGCCGCCTGCGGTCCGATCGTGTTCGTCGGCCTGATGGTCCCGCACGTCGTGCGCTCCTTCACCGGGCCCGACCTGCGCTGGATCCTGCCGTACGCCGCCGTCCTCTCGCCGGTGCTGCTGCTCGGCGCGGACATCATCGGGCGGCTCGTCGTGCGCCCCGCCGAACTCCAGGTGGGCATCGTCACCGCGATCATCGGCGGCCCGCTGTTCATCATGCTCGTACGACGCCGGAGGACGGCCCAGCTGTGAAGACTCACTTCCGGAGCCGTGCGGTACGCACCCCCGGCGGGCTCTCCCTGCGCGTGGACCCGCGCGCCCTGACCGTCGTCCTGCTGCTGATCGTGGCCGTGCTCGCCGCGGGCGTGGCCCTCATCGGCACCGGCGACGCGAAGATACCGGCGGCCGACGTGCTGCGGACGCTCGCCGGGGACGGCACCCCGTACCAGGACTTCATCGTCAACGAGCTGCGGCTGCCGCGGCTGCTCGTCGCCCTGCTGGTGGGCGGCTCGCTGGGCCTGGGCGGCGCCCTGTTCCAGTCCATCTCCCGCAACCCGCTGGGCAGCCCGGACGTGCTCGGCCTCTCCCAGGGCTCGACCGCCGGCGCGCTGGTCATGATCGTGCTGTTCTCCGGCAGCGCCACCGCCGTCACCCTCGGCGCGCTGGTCGGCGGCCTGGTCACGGGCGTCGCCATCTATCTGCTCGCCTGGAAGCAGGGCGTGCACGGCTACCGGCTCGTCCTGGTCGGCATCGGCGTCTCCGCGATCCTCACCGCCGTCAACGGCTATCTGATCACCCGGGCCGACATCGTGGACGCCGCCCGCGCGGTCGTGTGGATGACCGGCTCGCTCGACGGGCGGGACTGGACCCAGGTCTGGCCGCTGCTCGGTATGTGCGCGGTCCTCGTCCCGCTGGTCCTCGCCAACGGGCGGGGCCTCAGGATGATGGAGATGGGCGACGACGTGTCGTACGCCCTCGGGGTGCGCGTGCAGCGGGTGCGGCTCGTGCTGATGGT
Organism: Streptomyces sp. NPDC005435; assembly: GCF_040703155.1. Taxonomy (NCBI): domain Bacteria; kingdom Bacillati; phylum Actinomycetota; class Actinomycetes; order Kitasatosporales; family Streptomycetaceae; genus Streptomyces; species Streptomyces sp. NPDC005435. The sequence continues at coordinate 133,508 of NZ_JBEXEQ010000020.1, read as the reverse complement.
CTCCGCCGTGCTGCTCACCGCCGGTGCCACCGCCGCCGCCGGACCCGTCGGCTTCGTGGCGCTCACCGCGCCGCAGCTCGCCCGCCGGCTGACCCGCTCGCCCGGCCCCAACCTGGTGCCCTCCCTCTTCATGGGCGCCACCCTCCTCGTCACCGCCGACTGGCTCTCGCAGCGGGTCTTCGGCGCCGACCAGCTGCCCGTCGGCGTGGTCACCGGCGTCCTCGGCGGCGCCTATCTGCTGTGGCTGCTGGTCACCGAGCGCAAGGCGGGCCGGATATGAGCGGCGCCCCGCGCACGGACGGCACGACGACGAACACTTCTAGGAGCACTGTGAACCGCCTGTCCGCCGAGAACGTCACCCTCGCCTACGAGCAGCGCGTCATCGCGGAGAAGCTGTCGGTGGAGATACCGGACAACTCCTTCACCGTGATCGTCGGCCCCAACGCGTGCGGCAAGTCCACGCTGCTGCGGGCGCTCTCGCGGATGCTCAAGCCCAGCGACGGCCGGGTGCTGCTCGACGGCCAGGTCATCCAGTCGATGCCCGCCAAGAAGGTCGCCCGCACGCTCGGCCTGCTGCCCCAGTCCTCCATCGCGCCCGACGGCATCACCGTCGCCGACCTCGTGGCCCGGGGCCGCTACCCGCACCAGGGCATCCTGCGCCAGTGGTCCGCCGAGGACGAGCAGGTCGTCGCCGACTCCATGGCCCGCACCGGCGTCGCCGAGCTGGCCGAGCGGTACGTCGACGAGCTGTCCGGCGGCCAGCGCCAGCGCGTCTGGATCGCCATGGCGCTCGCCCAGCAGACCCCGCTGCTCCTCCTGGACGAGCCGACCACCTACCTCGACATCCAGCACCAGATCGACGTCCTCGACCTGTGCGCCGAGCTGCACGAGACGCAGGGGCGCACCCTCGTCGCCGTCCTGCACGACCTCAACCACGCCGCCCGCTACGCCACCCACCTCATCGCCCTGCGCGGCGGCGAGGTCATCGCCGAGGGCGCGCCCGGCGACATCGTCACCGCCGAGCTGGTCGAGAAGGTCTTCGGGCTGCGCTGCCAGGTCATCGACGACCCCGAGACCGGCACCCCGCTGGTCGTCCCGGCCGCGCGCAAGGCCCGCTCGGCGGCGGGGGCGGCTACGGCGTCCTGAGCCCCCGGGCGATGGTCACAGCAGCTTTCTCAGCCGGAACAGATCCAGCAGGCTCGCCTCCAGGCGTACCCGGCCCGAACCCCAGGCGGTCGCGAAGTTCAGCTCGCCGTCCACCAGGGACACCAGGTCGTCGCCCGCGAGGGCGAGCCGGATCTGCGCCCGCTCGCGCGGCGGACCCGGCAGGGTCTCGTCCACCTTGATGCGCCCGTCCGTCATGCGGCCGGCGAAGGTGACGTCCAGGTCGGTGATGTGACAGCTCACCGAGCGGTCCAGGGCTGCGGCGGCGCGCACGTCGCCCTCGGCGCCCCGCATGTTGTCCGAAAGTTTTTCCAGTGCGGCGCGGCACTGCTCGATCGTGGCCATCGCGCACGACGGTACCCCAGTCGTTCGAGGTAGCGTCTGGGCATGAGCGAGTCCGCCGCCGAGCCGCAGGGTGCCACCGGCCTTCCGCCCGCCTCTGAGCAGGGGCACGGGCAGGGGCACGAGCCCGAGTCCCCCGCTCCGCTGCACGTCCCCCGCACCCCCACCGGCGACCCGGGCGTGGACGCCCGCCTGGCCCGGCTCGCCGACGCCGACCGCCTGACGACCGACGGACACCTCGCGGTGTACGAGGATGTACACGCGGGGCTGCGCGACGCGCTGAGCGCGCTCGACGCCCGCTAGATCCGAAACGCCGTTGAGAAGTCAGGAGCTGAACCGAACGTGGCTGGAGTCGCACGCCGCCGTCTGGACGCCGAGCTGGTCCGCCGGAAGTTGGCGCGCTCGCGCGAGCACGCGAGCCAGCTGATCGCCGCCGGGCGGGTCAGCGTGGGCAAGACCGTGGCGACCAAGCCGGCCACCCAGGTCGAGACCGCCGCGGCCATCGTCGTCCAGTCCGACGACACCGACCCCGAGTACGTCTCCCGGGGCGGCCACAAGCTCGCCGGCGCCCTCGCCGCGTTCGTGCCCGAGGGGCTCGTCGTCGAGGGCCGTCGCGCGCTGGACGCGGGCGCCTCCACCGGCGGCTTCACCGACGTCCTGCTGCGCGCGGGCGCCGCGCACGTCGTCGCCGTGGACGTCGGATACGGACAACTCGCCTGGTCTCTGCGGAGCGATGAACGCGTCACCGTCAAGGACCGTACGAACGTACGGGAGTTGACGCTCGACGCCATCGACGGGAAGCCTGTCGACCTGGTGGTGGGCGATCTGTCCTTCATCCCGCTGGGGCTGGTGCTGCCCGCCCTCAAGCGGTGCGTGACGCCGGACGCCGATCTGGTGATGATGGTCAAGCCGCAGTTCGAAGTGGGCAAGGAACGGCTGGGCAGCGGGGGAGTCGTACGGAGTCCGCAACTGCGGGCGGAGGCCGTGCGCGGGGTGGCCGGGAAGGCCTGGGAGCTGGGACTCGGGGTGCGAGGAGTGACCGCGAGTCCGCTGCCGGGCCCCTCGGGCAATGTCGAGTACTTTCTCTGGCTGACGTCCGGTGCACCCGAACTGGACCCGGCCGACGTCGATCGTGCAGTGGCGGAGGGGCCGCGTTGACACAGAACCGAGCGCGAACTGTTTTCCTGCTCGCCCACACCGGGCGCCCGGCTGCGATCCGCAGCGCGGAACTCGTGGTGAAGGGCCTGCTCTCGCACGGCATAGGCGTGCGGGTGCTGGAGGAGGAGGCGCGCGATCTGCCGCTGCCGGGCGAGGTCGAACTCGTCGCGGAGGCGGCACCGCACTCCCTGGACGGCTGCGAGCTGCTGATCGTCCTCGGCGGTGACGGCACCCTGCTGCGCGGCGCCGAGTTCTCCCGCGCCTCCGGGGTGCCGATGCTCGGGGTCAACCTCGGCAGCGTCGGCTTCCTCGCCGAGGCCGAGCGGGACGACCTGGACCGGGTCGTGGACCGGGTGGTGGCCCGCTCCTACGAGGTCGAGGAGCGCATGACCATCGACGTGGTCGTGCACCGCAACGGTGACATCGTGCACACCGACTGGGCGCTGAACGAGGCCGCCGTCCAGAAGGTCTCCGCCGAGAAGATGCTCGAAGTGGTCCTGGAGATCGACGGCCGCCCGGTCACCGCCTTCGGCTGCGACGGCATCGTCCTGTCCACGCCCACCGGCTCCACCGCCTACGCCTTCTCCGCCGGAGGCCCGGTGGTGTGGCCCGAGGTGGAGGCGCTGCTCATGGTGCCGATCAGCGCCCACGCGCTGTTCGCCAAGCCGCTGGTCACCTCGCCCGACTCGGTGCTCGCCGTGGAGGTGCTGCCGCACGTCCCGCCGGGCGTGCTGTGGTGCGACGGCCGCCGCACCATCGAGCTGCCCCCCGGCGCCCGCGTCGAGGTCCGGCGCGGCGCCGTCCCGGTCCGCCTGGCCCGGCTGCACCACGCGTCCTTCACCGACCGTCTCGTGGCGAAGTTCGCCCTGCCCACCACGGGCTGGCGCGGGGCCCGGCAGGAGCACACCACCGAGTGACATGGGCGGCCTGTGTGCGCATCCCGCCTTGGACCTCGTATGGTCTGTTCCGTGTTGGAGGAGATGCGCATACAGTCGCTCGGGGTCATCGACGATGCCGTGGTCGAGCTGTCGCCCGGGTTCACCGCTGTCACCGGTGAGACGGGTGCGGGCAAGACCATGGTCGTCACCAGCCTGGGGCTGCTGCTCGGCGGGCGCGCCGACCCGGCCCTGGTCCGGCTCGGCGCGGGCAAGGCGGTGGTGGAGGGGCGGATCGCCGTACCCGCCGGCGCCTCCGCCGTCGTACGCGCCGAGGAGGCCGGGGCCGAGCTGGACGACGGCGCCCTGCTGATCAGCCGCACCATCTCCGCCGAGGGCCGCTCCCGGGCGCACCTCGGCGGCCGCAGCGTCCCCGTCGGGCTGCTCGCCGAGCTGGCCGACGACCTGGTGGCCGTGCACGGCCAGACCGACCAGCAGGGCCTGCTCAAGGCGAACCGGCAGCGCGGCGCCCTCGACCGGTACGCGGGCGACGCCGTCGCGGTGCCGCTCGCCGCCTACACGGACGCCTACAAGCGGCTGCGCGCGGTCAGCACCGAGCTGGACGAGATCGTCACCCGCGCCCGCGAGCGCGCCCAGGAAGCCGACCTGCTGCGCTTCGGCCTGGACGAGATCGCGGCCGTGGAGCCGCGCGCCGGGGAGGACGTGGAGCTGGCCGAGGAGGCCGAGCGGCTCGGGCACGCCGAGTCCCTGTCCTCCGCCGCGACCGTCGCGCACGCGGCCCTCGCCGGGAACCCCGAGGACCCCGAGGGCATCGACGCGGCCACCCTGATCGCCGGTGCCCACCGGGCCCTGGAGGCGGTCCGCGCGCACGACCCGGCGCTGGCCGCGCTCGCCGACCGCATCGGGGAGATCGGCATCCTCGCCGGGGACGTGGCCGGCGAGCTGGCCGGATACGCCGACGACCTGGACGCCGACCCGCTGCGGCTGGCCGCCGTGGAGGAGCGCCGGGCCGCGCTGAACGCGCTGACCCGCAAGTACGGCGAGGACATCGCGGCCGTGCTGGCCTGGGCCGAGCAGAGCGCCGCCCGGCTGACCGAGCTGGACGGCGACGACGAGCGGATCACCGAGCTGACCGCCGAACGCGATGCGCTGGGCACCGAACTGGGCGCGCTGGCCGAGCAGTTGACCAGGGCGCGCACCGAGGCAGCCGAACGGTTCGCGGCCGCCGTCACCGCCGAGCTGGCCTCTCTCGCCATGCCGCACGCCCGGGTGTCCTTCGACATCCGGCAGACCGAGGACCCCGAGGGCGTCGAGGCCGGCGGCCGCACGGTCGCGTACGGTCCCTCCGGTGTGGACGAGGTCGAGCTGCTGCTCGCCCCGCACCCCGGCGCCCCGCCCCGGCCCATCGCCAAGGGTGCCTCCGGCGGTGAGCTGTCCCGGGTGATGCTCGCCGTGGAGGTCGTCTTCGCGGGCACCGACCCGGTGCCGACCTACCTCTTCGACGAGGTGGACGCCGGTGTCGGCGGCAAGGCGGCCGTCGAGATCGGCCGGCGCCTGGCCAAGCTCGCCCGCACCGCCCAGGTCGTCGTCGTCACCCACCTGCCCCAGGTCGCCGCCTTCGCCGACCGGCAGCTGCTGGTGGAGAAGACCAACGACGGCTCGGTCACCCGCTCCGGCGTCAAGATCCTGGAGGGCGAGGACCGCGTCCGCGAACTCTCCCGGATGCTCGCGGGCCAGGAGGACTCCGAGACCGCGCGGGCCCACGCCGAAGAACTGCTGGCGACGGCGCGCGGAGAGGCGTGAGGCCGAGGTGCCCCTGCCGGGCGGGGGCACCTCAACTCCCTTCTACAGTGGCCGGATGAGCACTCGTACGATCAGCTTCACGACGGCCGCCCTCCTCACCCGGGGCGCCACGGCCGCCCTGCGCGCCCTCGCCCCCGGCGGCGCCGGCCGCTGGGAGCGGAAGAACCACGCGGGCCGGGCCGTGGAGCTGTACTGCGGCCCCGCCTGCGCCGCAGCCACCGCCCTCGCCGCCGCGCGCGTCCACCCCGCCGCCGGGCTCGCGGTGTTCGCCGCCGGCGCCTGCGGGGCGTACGACGACATCGCGGGCGCCGACGACCCGCGCCGGGGCTTCCGGGCCCACCTGGGCGCGCTGCGCCGGGGCGAAGTCACCTCCGGCGCGGTCAAGTTGTTCGGCATCACCGCCGCCGCGCTGGTGGCCGGGGCGTTCCTCAAGCAGCGCCCGCTGGACCGGCTCCTCGCGGGCGTCGTGATCGCCGGGGCCGCGCACACCGTGAACCTCCTCGACGTACGCCCCGCCCGCGCCGCCTCGGCGGTGCTCGCGCTCGGCGCGCCGGGGCTGCTGCGCCCCGGGCCCGGCGGCGCGCTGGCGGCGGCCGTCGTGGGCGGGGCGGCGGCCGTGCTGCCCGAGGACCTGGGCGAGCGCGCGATGATCGGCGACGTGGGCGCACACGCCCTGGGCGCCGCGCTCGGGACCGCCGTGGTGGCCGCCAACGGCCGCGCGGGACTGCTCGCGCACGCCGTCGCCGTCGTGACCGCCACGGTGTACGGGGACCGGGTGAGCGACTGGGCGCGAGCGCTGGGAACCGCCGGCAGCACGATCCGGCCGGCTCACCCGCACGGGTGATATGCGCCTGTGTGTTGCCTCCGTCCGCCGGGGCCCGCGCTGACCGGCGATTCCCGGAACCGCCTTGACTCCTGGCATCCTTGAGAGGGAAAGCGGCCGGAGCCAGGGGGGCGCGGCAGCTCCTCGCGACCCCGGCGACCGCTACCGTCTGTACGTCCCTTCGTGAACGCCCGCCGAATCAGGAGCCGGCCCCGTGAGCCCCGTGAGCAGCACCGCACCGCCCGGCCAGTCGCCGCTGCGCACCGTACAGGTGCTCGGCGGAGGCAACGCGGGCAGCAGCGCGCATGTGCGCTCCCTGGCGGCGGGCCTGGTCGCGCGCGGGGTCCGGGTCACCGTGTGCGCCCCGGCCGAGGCCGACGACGCCTACGACTTCAGCGGGACCGGCGCCGAGCACCTGCCCGTGCCGCGCAGCAGCGACCCGGCGGCCGTGGCCGCGCTGCGGGCGGCCTGCGCCGACGCCGACCTGGTCCACGCGCACGGCCTGCACGCGTCCTTCCGCACCGTGCTCGCGCTCGGCGGCCGGACCACCCCGCTGGTGGTCACCTGGCACAACCGCGCCCACGCCGAGGGCGCGCGGGCGCGGCTGCTGCGGATGCTGGAGCGGCGCGTGACCCGCACCGCGACCGTCGTGCTCGGCACCAGCTCCGACCTGGTCGACCGGGCCCGCAGGACCGGCGCACGCGACGCCCGCCTCGCCGCCGTGGGCCTGCCGGGCGGCCGGTACGGCGGACGCGGCCCCGACCCCGAGCGGCCCGCCGACAAGGTGCGGGCCGAACTCGGCGCCACCGGACGCCCGTTGCTCGTCGCGGTCGCCTCCCTGGACCGGCACCGCGGCCACGGGACCCTGCTCGACGCGGCCCGCGCCTGGCGCGACCTCGACCCGCAGCCGCTGGTCGTCGTCGCGGGGGAGGGGCCGCTGCGGCCGGAGCTGCAGCGCCGGATCGAGGCCGAGCATCTGCCGGTCCGGCTCCTCGGCGCCCGCGACGACGTGCCCGACCTGCTCGCCGCCGCCGACTTGGCGCTCCTGACCGGCCGTTGGGAGTCGCGCTCGGTGTTCGCGCAGGAGGCGCTGTACGCCCGGGTGCCGCTGGTCGCCACCGCCGTCGGCGGTGTCCCGGACCTCGTCGGCGACGCGGCCCACCTCGTCCCCTACGGCGACGGACCCGCCCTCGCCGCCGCCGTCACCGATCTGCTCGCCGACGCCGAGCGGCGCGAGCACTTGCGCGAACGGGGTGTCCGACAGGCCGCCACCTGGCCGACCGAGGACGAGACGGTCGCCCAAGTGCTCAGCGTCTACGACGAGTTGACCCTGCCCGTCCCGCTCGCCTGACTCAGGCCACCTGCTCCCGGGCACGCAGCGCCAGGCTCAACGCCAGGACCGTCTGCGGGTCGTCGAGGTCCGTGCCCAGCAACTCGCCTATCCGCGCGAGGCGGTTGTAGAGGGTCTGCCGGTTCAGATGCAATTCGCGGGCGGTCTCCGCCTTGCGGCCCGCGTGCGCGAGATAGGTCTCCAGGGTCGGCAGCAGCGGCGGCCGCGAACGCGCGTCGTGATCGAGGAGCGGGCCGAGCGCCCGGTCCACGAACGCCGCCAGGTCCGGATGGTCGCGCAGCCGCCACAGCAGCAGGTCGATGTCCAGCCGCCGCGCGTCGTACCAGGGCCGGTCGCCGCCTCCGCGCACCGCCGTCGCCGCCTCCGCCGCGTGCCGCAGCCCCGCCGGCAGGGCCGCCCAGCCGCCCGCCGCCCCGACCACCACCAGCGGCCGCGGCCCGCCCGGCCGCAGCAGCCCGGCCCGCTCCACCCCGGCCCGCAGCGCCGCCGCCACCCGGTCCGCCACCGCCGTCCGCTCCGCCTCGGAGCGCAGCCCCGCGAGCACCGGCACCCGGCCCTCCACCGGCCGCACCCCCAGCAGCACCGGCACCCCCACCGAGGCCAGCTCCTTCGCCACCGCCTGCGCCAGCACCGCCCACCCCGCGCCCGGGCCGACACAGTCCCCGACCCGCATCACGACCGGCAGCAGCGGGCCCTCGCCCGGCCGGAAGCCCAGCACCCGGGCCTGCGCCGGGGCGTCCTCGGCGGCGATCCGGCCCGCCGCGAGATCGGTCAGGAAGTCACCCCGGCCGCGTGCCGCCAGCTCCTCCTCCTGCCGGGCCTGCATCAGCACCACGGCGAGGATCCCGGCCGCCCGCTCCGCCGCCATCCGGTGCACCGGGGTCAGCGGCCCGCACACAGGGAGCAGCACCAGCCGCGCCCGCACCGAGCCCGGACCGGGGCCGCCGCCGGGCACGTCCACCAGGACCGAACCGGCCGGCGGCGCCACGTCCCGCTGCCTCGCGCGCAGCCCCTCCCACACCTGCAGCGCGTCCGCGCCCTCGGGGCCCGCCCCGGCCGCGTACAGCAGCCGGCCGTCCGCCGTCTCCAGGAACACCGGGCTGGCCGCGAAGTCCGCCAGGATGCCCAGCACTTGAGGTGTCCCGCCGCCGCCGAGCAGCGCCTCGGTGCAGCGGCGGTGCACCTCTTCCGCCCGCTGGAGCAGCGCGTAATGTCCGTTGACGATCTCGGTGTGGATCTCCTCGGTGACGGTCACGAACGCCACCTCGCGATGCAGCTGCACCAGCGGCAGCCCGGTCGCCCGCGCCGTGTCCACCAGCGCGGCGGGCAGCCGGGTGAAGCGCGGGCCCAGCTCCACCACCAGCGCGGCGATGCCCCGCTCGGCAAGGGTCCGTACGAACGCCCGCTGCTCGGCGGGGCGCGTGCCGAGCCCGTACCCGGTGGTCAGCAGCAGCTCGCCGCCCTTGAGCAGCGAGGCGATGTTCGGCACCTCGCCCGCGTGCACCCAGCGCACCGTACGCCCCAGGCGGTCGCCGCCCGCCAGGATCTCCGGCAGCCCGCCGCGCAGCCCCGGCAGCTCCAGGGCGCGCCGGACGGTTATCCCCGCGCCGCGCGGGGCGGCCCCGCTCTCCGTACCGCTGTCCATGCGCCGGACGCTACCCGCGCGCCCGCCGCTCCGACAGTCCCGGCCAGGTCGCCCGAAAACCGGCGCCCGCCGGGGTGCGCCAACTCCGCTACAGCGGGCGGATGTTGTGGTTGAAGCGGAACACGTTGTCCGGGTCGTACGCCCGCTTCACCTTCTCCAGGCGCAGCAGGTTCTCCGCGCCGAGCCCCGCGCGCACCCGCTCCGCGCCCTCGTCGCCGATGAAGTTCAGATAGACGTCTCCGGTGCTCCACGGCTTCACCGCCGCGCGGACCTCGCGCACCCAGTCGACGGCGCGGGTGTCGTCGGCCGGGTCCTCCCAGACGGCGAAGGGGTGCGCGACCCAGGCCGCGTCCCGGTACGGCACCGGGTACTCGTGCGGCCCTGCGGCGATCGCGCCGCCCTGCGGGAACAGGATGTGCTGGGTGGCGGTCGGCACGGGCTCGCTCGCGGACAAGGCGCAATACACGTTCACCAGGTCGTCCGGCATCCCGGTCAGATACTCGGCCGACCAGTAGTTCCGCAGCCCCGGCGGATCGTCGATCATGCACTGCACATCGGCGTACGGCATCTCGCCGACCAGGCCGCCCTCGTACGGCAGCGCGAGGAGCGGTGCCGCCAGCTCGTGCAGGAGGTCGAGGGAGCCCGCGTGGGTCACCAGCACCGCGCAGACCAGGTGCCCCACCATCTGCTCGGGGACGAATTCCAGGGGCGGCCCTGTGAGGTAGATCGTCGCGCCGCTCAGCCCGTCGGGGCCCGCCTCGATCACGTCGCGGAACGTACGGACCGCCTCGGGGCCGTCCTCCGGCGCGAACAGCAGCAGCGCGATCGAGAACTCGGGCAGCTCGTGCAGGCCCAGCGTGAGCGCGGTCGCCACGCCGAAGTTGCCGCCACCGCCGTGCAGCGCCCAGAACAGCTCGGGGTGCTCCCGGGCGCTGGCCCGCACCGGCTCGGCGTCGGCGGTCACCAGCTCCACTTCGCGGAGGTTGTCGACGGCGAGCCCGTAGACCCGGTCCAGCCAGCCGGTGCCGCCGCCGAGCACGAACCCGCCGACCCCGGTGGTGGAGGCCCGCCCGCCGGTGGTGGCCAGACCGTACGGCTGGGTGGCCCGGTCCAGGTGGCTCATGGTCGCCCCGCCGCCGACCCGTACCTCACGGGCCTCCAGGTCGACGTCCACCTGATGCATCCGGCGCAGATCCACCACCACCGCGCCGTCCCCCAGCGCCGTACCGGCCACACTGTGCCCGCCCCCGCGCACCGCGACCGGCAGATCCAGCTCCCGCGCGAAGCGCACGGCCCGGATCACGTCCGCCGCGTCCGCGCACTGGGCGATCACGGCGGGCCGCCGGTCGATCATCCCGTTGTACACGGCCCTGGCCTCGTCGTAGCCCGCGTCCCCCGGCGCGAACACCTCACCGGCCAACTCCTCGCGCAGCACGGCCAACGCCGCACCCGCCTTCGAGAGGGAAGCCATGGCCGCCCCCTTCCGAGATCGGGGGCAGAATGCGCTTTCAGCCTAGGCGCGCGGGGCATCCCGGTCATCCGCTGGCTCCGGCTCCTCCAGCCCGAGGTCCTCCGGGAAGTCCCGGAGGAACGCGCGGCGCCGGGGGTCGGTCTCCGCTGCGGCCATGCCCTCGATCACCGCCAGCAACTCGCCCCGCTGGCCCGCCGACAGCCGGTCCATCACCGCCGCGACGCCCTCCAGCGCCTTCACGGCGTCGTCCTGGTCCATCCGCTCGTCGTCGGCGCCGTCGATGAACCAGGTGAGGTCGACGACCACCTCGGCCAGGGCATGGACCAGGGACGGATACGCGGCCGTCGTGTCGGACACCCCGTCAGCCCCCGTACGCCCCGGACGCCGTCAGTCGTAGGGCCGTGTCGATCAACGGCACATGGCTGAACGCCTGCGGGAAGTTGCCGACCTGGCGTTTGAGGCGGGAGTCCCATTCCTCGGCGAGGAGGCCGAGGTCGTTGCGGAGGGCGAGGAGTTTCTCGAAGAGTTTGCGGGCCTCGTCGACGCGGCCGATCATCGCGAGGTCGTCGGCCATCCAGAACGAGCAGGCGAGGAAGGCGCCCTCGTCGCCGGGGAGGCCGTCGACGCCCGCGTCCTCACCGTCGGTGGGGTAGCGCAGGATGAAGCCGTCCGGGGTGGACAGCTCCCGCTGGATCGCCTCGATGGTGCCGATGACGCGCTTGTCGTCGGGGGGCAGGAAGCCCATCTGGGGGATCAGGAGCAGGGAGGCGTCCAGCTCCTTGGAGCCGTAGTACTGCGTGAAGGTGTTGCGCTCCGGGTCGTAGCCCTTCTCGCAGACCTCGCGGTGGATCTCGTCGCGCAGTTCCTTCCAGCGCTCCAGCGGACCTTCCGCGTCGCCCGACTCGATGAGCTTGATCGTGCGGTCGACGGCCACCCAGGCCATCACCTTGGAGTGCACGAACTGCCGGCGCGGCCCGCGCACCTCCCAGATGCCCTCGTCCGGCTCCCGCCAGTGGTCCTCCAGATAGCGGATCAGCTTCATCTGGAGCACCGAGGCGTAGTCGTTGCGGGCGAGCCCGGTCATGTGGCCCAGGTGCAGCGCCTCGATGACCTCGCCGTACACATCCAGCTGGAGCTGGTGCGCCGCGCCGTTGCCCACCCGGACCGGGGTCGAGTGCTCGTACCCCGGCAGCCAGTCCAGCTCGGCCTCGCCCAGCTCGCGCTCACCGGCGATGCCGTACATGATCTGCAGGTTCTCGGGGTCGCCCGCGACCGCCCGGAGCAGCCACTCGCGCCAGGCGCGGGCCTCGTCGCGGTAGCCGGTGCGCAGCAGCGAGGACAGGGTGATCGCGGCGTCGCGCAGCCAGGTGTAGCGGTAGTCCCAGTTCCGCACGCCCCCGATGTCCTCGGGCAGCGAGGTGGTGGGCGCGGCGACGATGCCGCCGGTCGGGGCGTACGTCAGCGCCTTCAGGGTGATCAGCGAGCGGATCACGGCCTCGCGGTAGGGCCCGTGGTACGTGCACTGCTCGACCCAGTCGCGCCAGAAGTCCTCCGTCGCCTCCAGCGACTGTTCCGGCTCGGGCAGCGGCGGCGGCGTCTTGTGCGAGGGCTGCCAGGAGATCGTGAACGCCACCCGCTCACCGGGGCCGACGGTGAAGTCGGAGTACGTCGTCAGGTCCTTGCCGTAGGTCTCGGCGTCCGTGTCGAACCACACCGAGTCCGGCCCCGCGACCGCCACCGTGCGGTTGTCGTGCTTGTGCACCCACGGCACCACCCGGCCGTAGGAGAACCGCATCCGCAGCTCCGAGCGCATCGGGACGTGACCGCTGACGCCCTCCACGATCCGGATGAGCTGGGGGGCGCCGTCGCGCGGCGGCATGAAGTCGGTCACCCGGACCGTGCCGCTCGGGGTGTCCCACTCCGACTCCAGGATCAGCGAGTCGCCCCGGTAGCTCCGCCGCGCGGCCTTGGGCGGCGGCGCGTCGGCCGCGTGCGCCGGGCCGATGCGCCAGAAGCCGTGCTCCTCGGTGCCCAGCAGGCCGGCGAAGATGGCATGGGAGTCGAAGCGGGGCAGGCACAGCCAGTCCACCGTGCCGTCCCGGCAGACCAGCGCCGCGGTCTGCATGTCTCCGATGAGTGCGTAGTCTTCGATGCGCCCGGCCACGTGCAACTCCAGTCGAACGGCCACGTCACCCCCGCGCGAGGGGGCTGTCGCTTGGTGCGGTCAAGGGGTCTTTGTTGATGCGTCGTTGAGCGGTGAAGCAAAGCAGCCGTCCGAGCCCTGAGGCAAACGGCAGTCCCGCTCGACGAACTGCCGCGCTGTAGTTGTCTCCGGCGGGTGGTGCGGGCGGGGGTGTGCCGTCGTTCCGGCCGGGCTCGGCAGCGAGTGTCCGAGCAGGATACGACGCACGTAGATGATCTGCGCGCCGCTCCGGACAACCCGTGTGAGCCGAACGAGTGAGCGCCCGGCGAGAACCCCGTGAGACCTCCCCGCACTGGTCACAGTCGCGTGCCCGAGCCGTCGCGGAGCGTGCCCGGGCGCCATCCCCTCCGGGCGCTGATACCCTGGTAGCCCGTGGACCGGTGGGCGAAAAACCCCCGAACCGCAGCGACGGCGCCACCGCGAGGAAGACATGATCCTCCGGGCCGGCGGCCGTTCCGCATCACAGACAGCGACCACGGGAGCCCCCTCTTGGCCATGCCGCCGAAATCTACGACGACCAAGCACATCTTCGTCACCGGGGGTGTCGCCTCCTCGCTCGGCAAGGGCCTCACCGCCTCCAGCCTGGGCATGCTGCTCAAGGCCCGTGGCCTGCGTGTCGTCATGCAGAAGCTCGACCCGTACCTCAACGTGGACCCGGGCACGATGAACCCCTTCCAGCACGGTGAGGTGTTCGTCACCAACGACGGCGCCGAGACCGACCTGGACATCGGCCACTACGAGCGCTTCCTCGACCGCGACCTCGACGGCTCCGCGAACGTCACCACCGGCCAGGTCTACTCCACCGTGATCGCCAAGGAGCGGCGCGGCGAGTACCTGGGCGACACCGTGCAGGTCATCCCGCACATCACCAACGAGATCAAGCACCGCATCCGGCGCATGGCCACCGACGAGGTGGACGTCGTCATCACCGAGGTCGGCGGCACGGTCGGCGACATCGAGTCGCTGCCGTTCCTGGAGACCGTCCGCCAGGTCCGCCACGAGGTCGGCCGGGACAACGTCTTCGTCGTCCACATCTCGCTGCTGCCGTACATCGGCCCCTCCGGCGAGCTGAAGACCAAGCCGACCCAGCACTCCGTCGCCGCGCTGCGCAACATCGGCATCCAGCCGGACGCCATCGTGCTGCGCTGCGACCGCGAGGTCCCCACCGCCATCAAGCGCAAGATCTCGCTGATGTGCGACGTGGACGAGGACGCCGTCGTGGCCTGCCCCGACGCCCGCTCGATCTACGACATCCCGAAGGTCATCCACGGCGAGGGCCTGGACGCCTACGTCGTGCGCAAGCTCGACCTGCCCTTCCGCGACGTGGACTGGACCACCTGGGACGACCTGCTGGACCGCGTCCACAAGCCGGACCACGAGATCACCCTCGCCCTGGTCGGCAAGTACATCGACCTGCCCGACGCCTACCTGTCGGTCACCGAGGCGCTGCGCGCGGGCGGCTTCGCCAACAAGGCCCGCGTCAAGATCAAGTGGGTGACCTCGGACGACTGCAAGACCCCGGCCGGTGCCGCCGCCGCCCTCGGCGACGTGGACGGCATCTGCATCCCCGGCGGCTTCGGCGACCGCGGTGTGCTCGGCAAGGTCGGCGCGATCCGCTACGCCCGCGAGAACAAGATCCCGCTGCTGGGCCTGTGCCTGGGCCTGCAGTGCGTGGTGATCGAGGCCGCGCGCAACCTGGCCGACATCGCCGACGCGAACTCCACCGAGTTCGACCCGGCCACCGCCCACCCGGTCATCTCCACCATGGCCGAGCAGATGGACATCGTCGCCGGCGAGGGCGACATGGGCGGCACCATGCGGCTCGGCATGTACCCGGCCAAGCTGGCCGAGGGCTCCATCGTCCGCGAGGTCTACGACGGCAAGGAGTACGTCGAGGAGCGGCACCGCCACCGCTACGAGGTCAACAACTCCTACCGCGCCGAGCTGGAGAAGAAGGCGGGCGTCCTCTTCTCGGGCACCTCGCCCGACGGCAAGCTCGTCGAGTACGTCGAGTACCCGCGTGACGTCCACCCCTACCTGGTCGCCACGCAGGCGCACCCCGAGCTGCGCTCCCGGCCGACCCGGCCGCACCCGCTGTTCGCGGGTCTGGTGAAGGCCGCCGTCGAGCGCAAGACCGCGGGCAAGCCGAAGAACTCCAAGTAACACACCGATTGTTACGGTGACCGGGGTGCGAACCTTCAAAGGGACGCACCCCGGTTTTCTTTGCGCGCGTGGAAGGACAGGGCATGACGATCAAGGACACCCCCGAGGAGTGGGAGGTCCGCGGCACCGCGACCCCCTTCAAGGGCAACAAGACCTCCGTCCGCACGGACGACGTGGTCATGCCCGACGGCTCGGTGGTCCGCCGCGACTACCAGGTCCACCCCGGCTCCGTCGCCGTCCTCGCCCTGGACGAGGAGGACCGGGTCCTGCTGATCAACCAGTACCGCCACCCGGTGCGCCACAAGCTCTGGGAGATCCCGGCGGGCCTGCTCGACGTGCCCGGCGAGAACCCGCTGCACGCCGCCCAGCGCGAGCTGTACGAGGAGGCGCACGTCAAGGCCGAGGACTGGCGGGTGCTGACCGACGTCTACACCACCCCCGGCGGCTGCGACGAGGCGGTACGGATCTTCCTCGCCCGCGATCTCTCGGAAGCCGAGGGCGAGCGGTTCGAGACCGAGCACGAGGAGACGGACATGCAGTACGCGCGCGTGCCCGTCGACGAGCTGGTCCGGCTGATCCTCGCCGGGGACGTGCACAACAACTGCCTGGTCGTGGGCGTCCTCGCGCTGGTCGCCGCGCGCGGCGGCGAGGGTCTGGACGCGCTGCGCCCGGCCGACGCGCCGTGGCCCGCGCGACCGTTCAGCGCCTGACGGGGCAGACGACGGTATTGGTGTGACCATCGCTTGATCCGATCGGGGGATGTCTCCGCCCCGCTCCCACGGGAAGGTCGCAGAGCGTGAACTAGGCTCTGGAATCGCCCGTACCGGAAGAACCGGCGGGCTGTGCGCGTGCGGTGGGACGGGAGCGTGACCCGTGACGGATCAGGCGGTGGACCAGGACGACGTGCGGCCGGCGGAGCCCCCAGCCGCACCGGCCTCATTCCTGGGACGCACACGGGAGTTGAAAGAGCTGCGCGCCGACATCGAGCGCGCGGGCCTGGACACCCTCGCCGGCCGCAAGGCCCCCCGCGCCCGGGTGCTCCTCATCGCCGGACGCCCCGGCTCCGGCCGCACCGCCCTCGCCGGGGAACTCGTCCGGCAGCTCGCCCCCCGTTACCCCGACGGCGTCCTGCGCGCCCGGCTCGCCGACCCCGACGGCACCCCCGTACCGGTCGAGCGCACCGCCCGCGACCTGCTCACCGCCCTCGGCGTACGGGCCCCCGCCGGAGCCCCCGAGGACGTCCTCACCGAGGCGCTGCGCACCGCCCTCACCGGCCGCCGCGTCCTGCTCCTGCTGGACGACGCGCCCGGCGCCGAACAGGTGGACGCCCTTCTTCCGGACGCCCCGGACTGCCTGGTCGTCGCCGTCGCCGAGGGACCCCTCACCGGCATCCCCGGCGTGCGCCCCTGCACCCTGGGCGGCCTCGACACCAAGTCGGCCGTCGAACTCCTCACCCGCTGGGCCGGATCGGTGCGCGTCACCGTCGACCCGCGCTCCGCCGAGAACCTGGCCGAGATCTGCCAGGGACAGCCCGCCGCGCTCACCCTGGCCGGTGGCTGGCTCGCCTCCCGCCCGCAGGCCGGCATCTCCGACCTCGCCAAGCGGATGCACGCCGACCCCGACGACGGCGGCGACAGCGCCCCGCTCGCCCGCGTCCTGCGGCTCGTCCACGACCGGCTCCCCGTCGCCTCCGCCCGGCTGCTGCGCCTGCTCTCCCAGGCCCCGGCCGGGACCGTCGACCCGCACACCGCCTCCGCCCTGGCCGGCTGCTCGCCCGCCCGCGCCCGCGCCGTCCTGGACGACCTCACCGCCCTCGGCCTGCTGCACCCCGCAGGCGCCCCGCTGCCCGAGTACGAGGTGCCCGGCTGCCTCCACCCCCTGCTGCGCGCCCTCGCCGAGAAGGAGGACCGCCCGGCCGAACTCCAGCTGGCCCGCGCCCGCGTCCTGGAGCGCGACGTACGGCTGCTGCAGTCCTGCCGCGCCGCCACCGAGACCGACAGCCCGCAGGCCCGCGAGAAGCTGCGCTCGCTGCCCCCCGCGCTGCGCTTCTCGGGCCCGGAGGCCGCCGCCGAGTGGCTGACCGTACGCCGCCCCGCCCTGCTGGCCGCCGCCCGGCTCGCCGTGGCCGACGGCGGCCTCGACACCCTCGCCCGGCGTCTGATGTCCCAGCTGGTGCGCGCCATGGTGGCCCACTTCGGAACCCAGGCCGCCGCGGCCGACCTCTACGGAATCCACGGCCTGGTCCTCGACGTGGCCGAGCGGCGCGGACTGCCCCGCGAGCAGGCCGCCGCCCTGCTCAACCTCGGCGACCTCGACGCCCAGACCGGCCGCGTCCGCGACGCGCTCGCCCGCTACCGGGCCGCCCTGGACGCCGGACGCGCGGCGAACGACCCCTACGCCACCGGCCGCGCGATGGAATCCGTCGGCGGCGCCCACCAGGAGCTCGGCGACCACGACCGGGCCGCCGACTGGTTCGGCCGCGCCCTCGCCGACCGGCTCGCCCGGGGCGAACGTGCCCAGGCCGCCCGGCTCTACGGCCGCATCGCCACCGCCCACACCTACGCGGGCCGCTACGGCGAGGCGCTGCGCAACTGGCGCTCCGCGGCGGCCGGTTACCGCAAGGAGGGCGACACCGCCGCCTACGCCCGGGCGCTCAGCGAGACCGCCCGCGTCCAGGAGTACGCAGGCCGCCCCGAGGAATCGCTGCGCACCTGCCGCGAGGCCGCCGAGTGGGCGCGGCGCGCCGAGGACACCCGGCTCCAGGCCGCGCTCCAGCTGCGCATGGCCGACACCCTGGACCGCCTCGGCGACCCCGCCGCCGCCCGCCTGCACCGCGCCGCCGCGGAGCGCATCCTGGGGGAGGAGGGCCCGGCAGCGGAGCCCCGGCCGGACCGCGCGGGGGCGATCGGTCCGGAGCCCCTCGCCAACGCCTGCGAAATCCGTAGTCCGTCAGCTGAAGATTGATGCAATGAAAGGCTAGACACGCAGAACACCTTCATTAAACTGGCTCTGCCGCACGTTCTCCTGCGGTGTCTCCCGGTGTGCGTCAGTGCGCCCGGGTATGTCTTTCAGCGCACCCCCCATACCCTCTGAGCCAAGGACCGTGATCGACGTGAAGGTCGGCATCCCCCGCGAGGTCAAGAACAACGAGTTCCGGGTGGCCATCACCCCCGCCGGCGTGCACGAGCTGGTGCGCAACGGCCACCAGGTCGTCGTCGAGCGCGGCGCCGGCCTCGGCTCCTCGATCACGGACGAGGAGTACATCGCCGCCGGTGCGGGCATCCTCGACACCGCCGACGAGGTGTGGGCCACCGCCGACCTGCTGCTGAAGGTCAAGGAGCCCGTCGCGGAGGAGTACCACCGCCTGCGCAAGGACCAGATCCTCTTCACGTACCTGCACCTCGCCGCCTCCCGCGAGTGCACGGACGCGCTCATCGAGTCCGGCACCACCGCCATCGCGTACGAGACGGTCGAGCTCGCCAACCGCGCGCTGCCGCTGCTCGCCCCGATGTCCGAGGTCGCGGGCCGGCTCGCCCCGCAGGTCGGCGCCTACCACCTGATGCGCCCGGCCGGCGGCCGCGGTGTGCTGCCCGGCGGCGTGCCCGGCGTGACCCCGGCCAAGGCCGTCGTCATCGGCGGCGGCGTCTCCGGCTGGAACGCCGTGCAGATCGCCGTCGGCATGGGCTTCGAGGTGACGCTGCTCGATCGCGACATCAACAAGCTGCGCGAGGCCGACCGGATCTTCGGCAGCAAGGTCAAGGCGATCATGTCCAACGCCTTCGAGCTGGAGAAGGCCGTCCTGGACGCCGACCTCGTCATCGGCGCCGTCCTCATCCCGGGCGCCAAGGCCCCGAAGCTGGTCACCAACGAGATGGTGTCCCGGATGAAGCCCGGAAGTGTCCTTGTCGACATCGCGATCGACCAGGGCGGCTGCTTCGAGGACTCCCGTCCGACCACGCACGCCGAGCCGACCTTCCGGGTGCACAACTCGGTCTTCTACTGCGTCGCCAACATGCCCGGCGCGGTGCCCAACACCTCCACCAACGCGCTCACCAACGCGACGCTCCCGTACATCGTCTCCCTGGCCAACAACGGCTGGGTCGAGGCGCTGCGCCGCGACGCCGCGCTCGCCCGGGGCCTCAACACCCATGACGGCAAGGTGGTCTACAAGGAGGTCGCCGAGGCCCACGGTCTGGACCACGTGAGCATCGACGCGCTGATCGGCTGACACCCGCGGGTCCGGCGAGTCGCCAAGTCGTCAGCGTCGTAAAGGCGATTCGTCAACACATCCCGTCAACACCGCGCACCCGGCCGGACCTTGCCCGAAGGTCCGGCCGGATGTGTGTATGGTCACTTTGCGACACTCGGTCAACTCGCCTCGAACGCAAGCATTCGACCGATTCGTACACCGGTGAAACCTGCTGTGCGACGGTCGTACGCCCTTGACAGAGGGATGTTTCATTGTCGACACATCCGGCCGGGTCCGGCGGATTGTGTTGCTGCGGACCGCCGACACGCCATAGAGTCGCCAACCGTCGGCATGGTGCCACGCTGACCTTGTCTAGAAGTTTCCTGGTCACCAAGGAGGTAAGACGACTTGTGAATGAGTCGACATTTTCTCCCGGGGGTGGTCAACCAGGAATGCCGGCACGGGGCCACCAGGACCCCACGGGATTCGAGGCTGTCGGCTCCGTAGCTGTGCGCACCTTCGCAGCCCACCAGAGTCCGGGTCCGCAGACGGACCGGACAGCACACCAGAGCATGGATGGCCATCACGTGAACGCCATGGCCGGCGACGGAAGTGGCGCGCCCCACAACCACTTCGCCGACTACGACGAACTGCCCGAGGGGCACTTCTACGACCCCGACGCCGAGTACGAGCCCGATCCGGAGTACGCGGCCACGCTCGCGCCCGACGCGGCCCGCCAGCGCCGTGAGCGCATCGGCCCGACCGGGCGCCCGCTGCCGTACTTCCCGATCCCGGGCCCGCTGACCGACCACGGCCCCGCGAAGATCATCGCGATGTGCAACCAGAAGGGCGGCGTCGGCAAGACCACGTCGACCATCAACCTGGGTGCCGCGCTCGCGGAGTACGGCCGGCGCGTGCTGCTCGTGGACTTCGACCCGCAGGGCGCGCTGTCGGTGGGTCTCGGCGTCAACCCCATGGAGCTCGACCTCACGGTCTACAACCTGCTCATGGAGCGGGGCATGTCGGCCGACGAGGTCCTGCTGAAGACGGCGGTCCCCAACATGGACCTGCTGCCCTCCAACATCGACCTGTCGGCCGCCGAGGTCCAGCTGGTCTCCGAGGTCGCGCGCGAGTCCACGCTGCAGCGTGCCCTGAAGCCGCTGATGGACGACTACGACTACATCGTGATCGACTGTCAGCCCTCGCTCGGTCTGCTCACCGTGAACGCGCTCACCGCGGCGCACAAGGTGATCGTGCCGCTGGAGTGCGAGTTCTTCGCGCTGCGCGGTGTGGCCCTGCTGACCGAGACCATCGAGAAGGTCCAGGAGCGGCTCAACCCCGAGCTGGAGCTGGACGGCATCCTCGCCACCATGTACGACTCGCGCACGGTGCACAGCCGTGAGGTGCTCGCGCGGGTGGTCGAGGCGTTCGACGACCACGTGTACCACACGGTCATCGGGCGCACGGTCCGCTTCCCGGAGACCACCGTCGCCGGTGAGCCGATCACCACGTACGCCTCCAACTCCGTCGGTGCCGCCGCCTACCGCCAGCTCGCCAGGGAGGTGCTCGCCCGGTGTCACGCCGAGTGAGTCTGCCCGGAGCCGACGAACTGTTCCGTACGACCGGAGGGATGGCGCTCCAGCCCTCGACCCCCCGGCGGGGGGAGGCCAGGGTGCCGGCCCCCGCGGGGGAGAGCGACCCGGCGGCCGCCGCCGCGCAGGCGGAGGACGCGCCCCAGGCGGTGCCCGCGCGGGGCGGTGACGGCGAGGGCGCGGAGCACACGGCGGCGGTCGGCCCGCAATCGTCCGAGACCGGCGAGTCCCGCATCCGGCCCGCGCGCCGGCAGCCCCCGCCGGACGGCTCCGACGACGGGCAGCCCCGCAAGCGCGGGCGCGCCGCCGCCCGGCGGCCCAGCGGGCGCGAGCGGCACGACGAGAAGATCACCGTGTACGTCTCCGCCGAGGAACTCATGGACCTGGAGCACGCGCGCCTGGTGCTCCGCGGTGAACACGGGCTCGCCGTCGACCGCGGCCGGATCGTCCGCGAGGCGGTCGCCGTGGTCCTGGCCGACCTGGAGGCCCGCGGCGAGGCCAGCATCCTGGTCCGCCGCCTGCGGGGGCGCTAGCCGCGCTTTTCGCCGGCCGCCCGATAGCCTGCGACCCCCATGACCCCGAACCACACCCCCACCCCCGGCCCGAGACGCCCTCTGGGCCGGGGTCCGGGCGTTCCGCCCCCGGTGGCCGAGGAGCCCGCGGCTCCGCCTACGGCGTCCGCCGGAGCACCGGCCGAATCCGGATCGCCTGCGGCGCCCCAGGAGCCCGCCGCGCCACCCCCGGCACCTCCAGCGGCTCCCGAGCCCGCGCGGCCGCCTGCGGCGCCTCGGGGCGGGTCCGAGCGGGCGCCTGCGGCGGCTTCGGACGTGGCGCAGCCGGAGGCCGTCACCCGGCCGCCTGCCGAGACTCCGGGGGACACCGGGACCAGGCCGGGGGCTGCCGCCGTGCCGCTCGCGGCAGCTTCGGGCGACGCCGAGTCCGCGCCGGGGCCTGCCGCCCGGCCGCCTGCCACGGCCCCGGTGGACGCCGAGTCCGCGTGGTCGCCTGCGGCGCCCTCGGCTGTGGCCGCGGCCGCGCCCCGGACCGGTGACACTCCCGGTGACTCCGGGGACAGTGGTGTCTTCAAGGTGCGGCTCGACAACTTCGAGGGGCCGTTCGATCTGTTGTTGCAGCTCATCTCGCGGCACAAGCTGGATGTCACCGAGGTGGCGCTGTCGAGGGTGACCGATGAGTTCATGGCGCATATCCGGGCCATGGGGGCGGACTGGGATCTGGATCGGACCACCGAGTTCCTGGTGGTCGCCGCCACGCTGCTCGATCTGAAGGCGGCCCGGCTGCTGCCCGCCGCCGAGGTGGAGGACGAGGCGGATCTCGCGTTGCTGGAGGCCCGGGATCTGCTGTTCGCGCGGTTGCTGCAGTACCGGGCGTACAAACGGATCGCGGACATCTTCAACGAGCGGCTGGAGGACGAGGGCCGCAGGCACCCCCGTACCGTCGGACTCGAACCGCACCACGCCGAGCTGCTGCCCGAGGTCGTCATCAGCATCGGGCCCGAGGGGTTCGCCCGGCTCGCGGTGAAGGCGATGCAGCCGAAGGCCGAGCCGCAGGTGTACGTCGACCACATCCACGCGCCGCTGGTCAGCGTCCAGGAGCAGGCCGGGATCGTCGTCGCCCGGCTGCGCGAACTCGGCGAGAGCGACTTCCGCGCGCTGGTGGCCGACACCGACGACACCCTCACGGTCGTGGCCCGCTTCCTCGCCCTGCTGGAGCTCTACCGCGAGAAGGCCGTAGCGCTGGAGCAGGAGGCCGCCCTCGGCACCCTGCTGGTCCGCTGGACCGGCGGAGACGGGCAGACCCTCCCCACCGTCACCGACGAGTTCGACCGGCCCCCCGAGAAGGCCCGGGACGAGAAGGCCGAGGAGCCGAAGCCGTGAACCACGAGACCGCCGTAGCCGAGCTCGGCCTCAAGCCCGCCCTGGAGGCCGTCCTCATGGTCGTGGACGAGCCCGCCTCCGAGGACCGCCTCGCCCGCCTCCTGGAGCGCCCCAGACGCGCCGTCGCCGACGCCCTCAGGGAACTCGCCGACGACTACACCGCCCAGGGCCGCGGTTTCGAGCTGCGCCACGTCGCGGGCGGCTGGCGCTTCTACAGCCGCCCGGCGTACGCCCCCGCCGTCGAACGCCTCGCCCTGGAGGGCCAGACCGCGCGCCTCACCCAGGCGGCCCTGGAGACTCTCGCGGTCGTCGCGTACCGCCAGCCGGTCAGCCGCAGCAGGGTCTCCGCGGTGCGCGGGGTCAACTGCGACGGCGTGATGCGGACCCTGCTCCAGCGCGGTCTGGTCCGCGAGGCGGGCGCGGAACCCGAAACAGGTGCGATCCTGTACGTGACGACGGAGTATTTCCTGGAGCGGTTGGGCCTGCGCGGCCTGGACGAGCTTCCGGAACTCGCCCCCTTCCTCCCGGAAGCGGCGGCGATCGAGGCCGAGAGCCAGGAGGGTGTCCCGTCGTTCGACCCGGACGCGCCCGACGCGCCCGGCGGTCAGTACGCAGACGACTAAGACGGAAACCTTGATGCGAAGCAGCGGCAGCGACAGGAACAGCGGACGCGGGAACCATCGCGGCGCCGGCGACAAGCGGGACGAGCGCCAGGGGCAGGGCGGCCGCCCCCGCAAGCCCCGCCCGGAGGAGCGCCGCTACGACGTCGGCCCGGGCGCCACGCAGGACGGCCCCAAGTCGGGCCGGGGCGGTGCGGCGCGCGGCGGCGCCAAGGGCGGCCCCAAGCAGGCCCAGGGCGCCGGGCGCGGCCGTACGGCCCCCGCGCGCTCGCGGGAGTACGAGACCCGGACCGAGGAGCGCAACCGGGAGCGGTACGCGGGCAAGAAGGACGTCAAGCTGCCCAAGACGTTCCCCGGCGCCGAGCAGGAGGGCGAGCGCCTGCAGAAGGTGCTCGCGCGCGCGGGCTACGGCTCCCGGCGTGCCTGCGAGGAGCTGATCGAGCAGGCCCGCGTCGAGATCAACGGCGAGATCGTGCTTGAGCAGGGTCGCCGCGTGGACCCGGAGAAGGACGAGGTCAAGGTCGACGGTCTGACCGTCGCCACGCAGTCGTACCAGTTCTTCTCGCTGAACAAGCCCGCCGGTGTCGTCTCCACCATGGAGGACCCGGACGGACGCCAGTGCCTCGGGGACTACGTCACCAACCGTGAGACCCGGCTGTTCCACGTGGGCCGGCTCGACACGGAGACCGAGGGCGTCATCCTGCTCACCAACCACGGCGAGCTGGCGCACCGCCTCACCCACCCGAAGTACGGCGTGAAGAAGACCTACCTCGCGCACATCGTCGGCCCGATCCCGCGCGACCTCGGCAAGCGGCTGAAGGACGGCATCCAGCTGGAGGACGGGTACGCGCGCGCGGACCACTTCCGCGTGGTCGAGCAGACCGGCAAGAACTACCTGGTCGAGGTGACCCTGCACGAGGGCCGCAAGCACATCGTGCGCCGGATGCTGGCGGAGGCGGGCTTCCCCGTCGACAAGCTGGTCCGCGTCTCCTTCGGCCCGATCACCCTCGGCGACCAGAAGTCGGGCTGGCTGCGCCGGCTGTCCAACACCGAGGTCGGCATGCTGATGAAGGAAGTCGACCTCTAGGCCGGCCTCTGGACCGACCCCGGGGCGGGCGCCCTTGCCGCCCGCCCCGGTCCGGCTTTATGGTCAACCTGACGATTAGTCGGGTGGCCATGCGGCCGGACCAACGGGGGCCGGGGCGGAGTGCGCCCGGAAGGGCGTATCCATGACCACCACACCCGCGGGAAAGCGCGCCGCCACCGGTTCCCTGCTCGGCCTCGCCCTCGGCGACGCCCTGGGATTTCCGACCGAGTTCAACGATGTGCCGTCGATCCTCGCCAAGTGCGGCCCCTGGCGGGAGATGGAGCTGCCGGGCTGCGCCTTCGTCTCCGACGACACGCAGATGACCCTCGCGCTGGGCTGCGGCCTGCGGACAGCCATGGGGCGGGGGTATCTCGCGCCGAAGCGGCTGGAGCGGCCGCTGCGCGAGGAGTTCGTGGACTGGTACCAGTCGCCGGAGAACAACCGCGCGCCCGGCCGGACCTGTCTGACGGCGTGCGAGCTGCTCAAGGAGGAGGGGCGGCTCTGGCAGGACGCCAGCCAGGTCGGCTCCAAGGGGTGTGGCGCCAACATGCGGGTCGCGCCGATCGGCCTGGCACCCGGCCTGAGCCCCGAACAGCGGTCCGGTGCCGCCCAGTTGCAGTCCGCCCTCACCCACGGCCACCCCACCGCGCTCGCTGCCTCCGACCTCACCGCGCACGCCGTGTGGCTCCTCGCCCAGGGCACCGACCCCGCCGGACTGGTCGGCCGTCTGCGCTCGTACGCCCTCGACCACCGCACCCACTACGACCGGACCTGGCTCGGCGACCTGTGGACCCGCTCCCAGGACCCCAGCCCCGAGCACTTCATCGCGCGCGGCTGGGACGAGTGCCTGGCGATCCTCGACCGCCTCCAGGACGCGGTCCGCACGGTCTCCCCGGAAACCGACCCCTGCCTCGCCACCGGAGAGGGCTGGATCGCCGAGGAAGCCCTGGCCACCGCCCTCCTCTGCTTCCTCTGGTTCCCCACCGACCCCGTCCTCGCCCTCCGCCGCGCCGCCTGCACCGCCGGCGACTCGGACTCCATCGCCTGTCTGGCGGGTGCCTTCGCGGGTGCCTGGCTCGGCGCGGACGCCTGGCCGGCGGCCTGGACGGAGCGCATCGAGTACCGGGACGATCTGCTGGAATTGGGCACGCTCTGGGATGCTTAGGCCCATGATCGACGCTCTCGGCATGGACCTGACGCCCGTGATCGCGGAACAGCCCCACCCCCTGCTGTTCGCGACCGTCTCCGGGGCCCACCTCTACGGCTTCCCGTCCCGGGACTCCGACGTGGACCTGCGCGGCGTACACTTGCTGCCCGCAGCCGACCTGGTCGGACTGCGCGAGCCGGAGGAGACCCGCTCGCGGGACTGGGTCCGGGACGGCGTCGAGATGGACCTCGTCACCCACGACCTGCGCAAGTTCGTCCGGCTGATGCTCCGGCGCAACGGCTATGTGCTGGAGCAGCTCCTCTCGCCCCTGGTCGTCCACACCACCGACGCCCACAGGGAACTGGCCGCGCTCGCGCCGGGCGTCCTCACCAGCCACCACGCCCACCACTACCGGGGGTTCGCGGGCACCCAGTGGCGGCTGTTCGAGAAGACCGGCGAACTCAAGCCCCTGCTCTACACGTTCCGCGTGCTGCTCACCGGCATCCATCTGATGGGCAGCGGCGAGGTCGAGGCCCATCTGCCCACGCTGCTCGGCGAGTTGGAGGCCCCCGGCTATCTGCCCGAGCTGATCGCGGCCAAGGCCGAGCGGGAGCACGGGGACGCCGGTGTCGACCGGGAGCGCGTACGGGCCGACGTCGAGCGGCTGCACGTCCGGCTCGACGAGGCCCAGGCCGCCTCAGTCCTGCCGGACGCCGTCACCGCGCAGGACGCCCTCCACGCGTTCGTGGTGCGCCTGCGACTGGGCTGAGTCCCGGCGGACGCGGTAGAGGAAGTCGGCCACGCGGGCGTGGTCCGGGTCCTCCGGGAGCGGGGTGCGGAGCAGGGCCTCGTCGGTCTCCTCCGCCAGGCGGGTCATGCGGGACTCGATCTTCGGCCAGGGGATCTCGCCGCGCTTCACCGCGAGGAGGGGTTCGCGTTCGGTGCCGACGTCCAGGTGGAGTTCGCCGGTGCGCAGGAGGTCGCGGGCGCTGGTCAGGAGGCGCAGGAGGTGCATCGCGTGTTTCCAGCGCGGGGCGCCGGTGGTGCGGATGTCGGCGTCCAGTTTCCGGCGCTGGCCGAGGGCGTACCCGGTGAAGGTGGCGTGGACCCGGCGGGAGAGGAAGGCGTCCCGCAGGGAGAGCAACTCGCGGCCCGTGTCGGTCAGTCGCTCCACCAGGGGCGAGTGCAGGCACTCCAGGATGTTGGGGTTGCCGCGCAGGGCGAGTTCGCAGAAGCGCTCCAGCTCCCAGGAGAACTGCTCCTCGCCGGGGCCCTCGACATGGGCCGGCGGCTTCTCGAAGCGCCAGAACAGGGGAGTGGGGGCCAGATAGACGCCCCGCCGGTCGGTGTCGCTCGCGTCGGTGGCCAGGCCGAAGGCCCGCGAGCCCATGACACAGGCGTAGACGGTGTGGTCGCGGACCAGGTCGGCGGGGTGCATGGCCGGAGCGTACGCGGTGCGATCACCCCAGCGTGATCGAGTTTCCCCGCACCTGGATCGGCCGGGCGGCCAGCGGCTGGGTGGCCGGACCCTGCGCCACCGAGCCGTCGGTGATGCGGAACTTGGAGCCGTGGCACGGGCAGTCCATCATGCCGTCCACGACCTGGTTCAGCGCGCAGCCCTGATGGGTGCAGACGGCCGAGAACGCCTTGTACTCGCCCTTGACCGGCTGCGTCACCACGATCTTCTGGTCCGCGAAGATCTTGCCGCCGCCCTCCGGGATGTCGGCGGTCCGCGCCAGCGCCTGCGCGGCCGGGGCGGAGCCGTTCTCGCCGCCCGTGCTCCCGGGGGTCGCCTCGGCGGTGGAGCCCGCCGAGTCGTCGCCACCGCATCCCACACAGCAGACGGCGAGCGTGGCGGCTCCCGTCGCGAGAAGCGTGCGCCGTGTCGCGGGCTGGGTCATGTCGTCACTCCGAACGTACGGGACGCCGTCGGCAGACGGCCTGCGAAAGGTGAGGAAAGCCGTATGTCCGGGCATCTTGGCACCGATGGGACCCGCGACGAAGGAAGCGGGAGCCTCCCGTCACCGGGTCGGCCCCTCCTGCTGTCCGTTCCGGCCGTCCGGGCTGACTAGGCTGGACGCCTACGCAGCGCCGGGACCGGTCGGCGCGCGGGCCAGTGAGGAGCAGGCAGTGGCGGTACGAGCGGTCCGGGGGGCGGTCCCGCGGCGGTGGGACGAGGCCGGTCATCCACGGCGTCCTGGCGGCCTCCGCCACATGAGCACCGTCCGGCACCAGGGCGGCGCCCGGTGAGGACCGCACTCGTCATCGGCACCGGCCTCATCGGCACCTCCGCCGCGCTCGCCCTCGCCCAGCGGGGCGTCACCGTCCACCTCGCCGACCACGACCCCGAGCAGGCCCGCACCGCCGCCGCGCTTGGCGCCGGCACCGACGCGCCGCCCCAGGGCCCCGTGGACCTCGCGATCGTCGCCGCCCCGCCCGCGCACGTCGCCACCGTCCTCGCCGACGCCATGAACCGGGGCCTGGCCCGCGGCTACATCGACGTGGCCAGCGTCAAGGGCGGCCCCCGCCGCGAGCTGGAGGCGCTCGGCCTCGACCTCTCGGCGTACATCGGCACCCACCCCATGTCCGGGCGCGAGAAGTCCGGCCCGCTGGCCGCCACCGCCGACCTCTTCGAGGGCCGCCCCTGGGTCCTCACCCCCACCCGCGACACCGACACCGAGGTGCTGAACCTCGCCCTGGAACTGGTCTCGCACTGCCGCGCCGTCCCGGTCGTCATGGACGCCGACGCCCACGACCGCGCCGTCGCCCTCGTCTCCCACATGCCGCACCTGGTCTCCAGCATGGTCGCGGCCCGGCTGGAGAACGCCGAGGAGGCCGCCGTACGGCTGTGCGGGCAGGGCATCCGCGACGTCACCCGGATCGCCGCCTCCGACCCCCGGATGTGGATCGACATCCTCTCCGCCAACCCCGGACCCGTCGCCGACCTCCTCGCGGACGTCTCCGCCGACCTGGACGAGACCGTGCGCGCGCTGCGGGCGCTTCAGTCCTCCGACGAGGACAAGCGGCGCGCGGGCGGCGCGGGCATCGAGGACGTGCTGCGGCGCGGCAACGCCGGACAGGTACGGGTCCCCGGCAAGCACGGCTCCGCCCCGCGCGCCTACGAGACCGTCGCCGTCCTCATCGACGACCAGCCCGGACAGCTCGCCCGCATCTTCGCGGACGCGGGCCGCGCCGGGGTCAACGTCGAGGACGTGCGCATCGAGCACGCCACCGGGCAGCAGGCGGGTCTGGTCCAGCTCATGGTCGAGCCCAAGGCGGTGCCCGTGCTGACCGAGGCGCTGCGCGAGCGCGGCTGGGCGCTGCGGCAGTAGCGCGGGGCACCCGGCAGGTCCCACGGCGTGGGTCGCCGCCGGTCGCGGGGCGGACGTACGTCCGTACGAGTGACCCACACCCAGTAACCTTGTGCGGGGCGCCCTCGCGTCCCGCACCCCACCGACCACCCTTCACCAGGAAGGTGCCCTCCCGTGGAAAACGGCGCCGCCCCGACCAAGCCCGTGATCGTCGCGATTGACGGCCCCTCCGGCACGGGCAAGTCGAGCACGTCGAAGGCCGTCGCCGCGCAGCTCGGCCTCAGCTACCTGGACACCGGCGCCCAGTACCGGGCCATCACCTGGTGGATGGTGACCAACGGCATCGACCTGGAGGACCCCACCGCGATCGCCGCCGTCGCCGGGAAGCCCGAGATCGTCTCCGGCACCGACCCGTCCGCCCCCACCATCACGGTGGACGGCTGCGACGTGGCCGCCCCGATCCGCACCCAGGAGGTCACCTCCCAGGTCAGCGCGGTCAGCGCGGTGCCCGAGGTGCGCACCCGGATCACCGAGCTGCAGCGCTCGATCGCCGCGGCCGCCGAGCTGGGCATCGTCGTCGAGGGCCGGGACATCGGCACCACCGTGCTGCCCGACGCCGACCTCAAGATCTTCCTCACCGCCTCCCCGGAGGCCCGCGCGGCCCGCCGCAGCGGCGAGCTGAAGGGCGCCGACGTCAACGCCACCCGCGAGGCCCTGATCAAGCGGGACGCGGCCGACTCCAGCCGCAAGACCTCCCCGCTCGCCAAGGCGGACGACGCGGTCGAGGTGGACACCACCGAGCTGACCCTCGCCCAGGTCATCGAGTGCGTCGTCACGCTGGTCGAGGAGAAGCGGGCCGGGAAGTGAGCGCCCCGGCTCTGCCCTCGGAGCGGGGCGCCGAGATCGGCCGGCGCATCGGCGTCGGCCTCATGTACGGCCTGTGGCGGCCGCGCGTCCTGGGCGCCTGGAGGGTGCCCGCGAGCGGTCCGGCGATCCTCGCCGTCAACCACTCGCACAACATCGACGGCCCCATGGTCATGGGCGTCGCGCCCCGGCCGACGCACTTCCTGATCAAGCAGGAGGCGTTCACCGGCCCGCTCGACCCCTTCCTGACCGGCATCGGCCAGCTGAAGGTGGACCGCACCAGCGCCGACCGCACCGCCATCGCCCGGGCGCTCGGCGTCCTGGACGCAGGCGGTGTGCTGGGCATCTTCCCGGAGGGCACCCGGGGCGAGGGCGACTTCGCCTCGCTGCGCGCGGGGCTCGCCTACTTCGCGGTCCGCAGCGGGGCGCCGATCGTGCCCGTGGCCGTACTCGGCAGCGCCGAGAAGCCCGGCCGCCTGATCAAGGCCCTGCCGCCGCTGCGCTCGCGCGTGGACGTGGTCTTCGGAGATCCGTTCGAAGCGGGCGACGGAACCGGGCGGCGTACGCGCAAGGCGCTGGACGAGGCGACCGAGCGCATCCAGAAGCGGCTCACCGCACACCTGGAAAACGCCAGGCGCCTGACCGGGCGCTGGGCGACACTTGAGTAGTGGAACGGCCCGATTCGGGCCACTTCCACCGATCACCACGAACGACGACGAGGTACGGACTTCATGAACGACCAGAACCAGCCCGACGGCTCGGCCGCGCACGAGTACGAGCACGGGGCTCTCGGCGACGCCGAGTACGCGGAGTTCATGCAGCTCGCCGCGGACGAGGGCTTCGACATCGAGGACGTCGAGGGCGCCATCGAGGAGGCGGGCCACGGCCCGCTCCCCGTGCTCGCCGTCGTCGGCCGCCCGAACGTCGGCAAGTCGACCCTGGTGAACCGGATCATCGGCCGCCGCGAGGCCGTCGTGGAGGACAAGCCGGGCGTCACCCGCGACCGCGTCACCTACGAGGCCGAATGGGCCGGCCGCCGTTTCAAGGTCGTCGACACCGGCGGCTGGGAGCAGG
Source organism: Streptomyces sp. NPDC005435 (assembly GCF_040703155.1). NCBI lineage: Bacteria > Bacillati > Actinomycetota > Actinomycetes > Kitasatosporales > Streptomycetaceae > Streptomyces > Streptomyces sp. NPDC005435. The sequence goes on along the minus strand of NZ_JBEXEQ010000020.1, from coordinate 102,710 downwards.
ACGTCCTCGGTATCGACGCCTCCGTGGCCGCCCAGGCGGAGTACGCCATCGAGGCGGCCGACGCGGTCGTCTTCGTGGTGGACGCGAAGGTCGGCGCCACCGACACCGACGAGGCGGTCGTCCGGCTGCTGCGCAAGGCCGGCAAGCCGGTCGTGCTGGCCGCCAACAAGGTGGACGGCCTCTCCGGCGAGTCCGACGCCGCCTACCTGTGGTCGCTCGGCCTCGGTGAGCCGCACCCGGTCTCCGCGCTGCACGGCCGCGGCACCGGCGACATGCTGGACGCCGTCCTGGAGGCGCTGCCCGAGGCGCCCGCGCAGACCTTCGGCGGCGCCGGTGTCGGCGGCCCCCGCCGCATCGCCCTGATCGGCCGCCCGAACGTCGGCAAGTCCTCCCTGCTCAACAAGGTCGCGGGCGAGGAGCGCGTCGTCGTCAACGAGCTGGCGGGCACCACCCGCGACCCGGTCGACGAGATGATCGAGCTGGGCGGCAAGACCTGGAAGTTCGTGGACACCGCGGGCATCCGCAAGCGCGTCCACCTCCAGCAGGGCGCCGACTACTACGCCTCCCTGCGCACGGCCGCCGCCGTGGAGAAGGCGGAGGTCGCGGTCATCCTGATCGACGCCTCCGAGAACATCTCGGTGCAGGACCAGCGCATCATCACCATGGCCGTCGAGTCCGGCCGCGCGGTCGTCGTCGCCTTCAACAAGTGGGACACCCTCGACGAGGAGCGCCGCTACTACCTGGAGCGCGAGATCGAGACCGAGCTGGGCCAGATCGCCTGGGCCCCGCGCGTCAACGTCTCCGCCCGTACCGGCCGCCACATGGAGAAGCTGGTCCCGGCGATCGAGACCGCGCTGGAGGGCTGGGAGACCCGCGTCCCCACCGGCCGGCTGAACGCGTTCCTCGGTGAGCTGGCCGCCGCCCACCCGCACCCGGTCCGGGGCGGCAAGCAGCCGCGCATCCTGTTCGGCACCCAGGCGGGCACCAAGCCCCCGCGCTTCGTCCTCTTCGCCTCCGGCTTCATCGAGGCGGGCTACCGGCGCTTCATCGAGCGCCGGCTGCGCGAGGAGTTCGGCTTCGAGGGCACCCCGATCCACATCTCGGTGCGGGTGCGCGAGAAGCGCGGCGCGAAGAAGAAGTAACGGGTACGACGGAAGGGCGGCTCCCGGTTCTGTTCGGACCGGAGGCCGCCCTTCGGCGTCTCTTCAGCTGCCCTGGCGTGGTGCCGGGGGCAGTGCCGCCCGGTCCGGTCGCGGGCCCTCGGGCTCCTGCGGCCGCCCGATCGTGCCGACCCGCTGCCACTGGGACTGCGACTGCTGCCGCGCGCTGTACGCCCCCGCGCTGTAGGCGCTGTAGGAGCTGCTGAACGAACCCGGCCGGTGCCCGCCGTACGCACCGGTGCTCTGCGGGAGGCTGCCGAAGGCCGTGAACTCCAGGTCCTCCTCGCCGCTGCGGTCGCCGGGCAGCGTGCGGAAGGTCTTGACCCACTCCGCGTAGAGCGTGTCGTAGATCGGCGTGGCCGAGGACCCGCCGGTGCCGTCCTGCCCTGGCCGGGCGATCGGTACGGGGGTGAGGGCGGTCGGCCGGCGGGCCGGGGTGTCGTATGGGTGCACGTATGTCCAAACGACGCCGGGTGCAAAGGGATGCGGGGGCCTGCGGCGCTTGGACGGGGGCTCGGTCGTGCGGGTCCCGCGCGCGGGCGCGGAGTCGCGGTGCGCGGGCGGGCGCGGGGTCGCGTCGCGCGGGCGGATACGGGGGCTGCGCGGGCGCACGGCTGCCGGGCGCGGGCGTACGGGGGCGGGTTGACGGGGTGACCGTGGCGGGAGCCGTTCCGCTTCCGCGCGCGGGCGTACGGGAGTTGGCGGGCACCGGCGCGGACGCCAGGCGTCGCTTCGGGCGGGGGTGGGCGGGCCCGTGCGGGGGTGGCACGGATGTGAGGCGTCGGTCTGGGCGGGGCCGTCCGGGTGTGGGCGCGGACGCCAGGCGTCGGCTCGGGCGGGCGTATGGGCTCGCGCGCTGGTGTCAGGCGCCGGTCCCGGCGGGAGCGTGTGGGGGTGGGCGTGGGGGCGAGGGGTCGGGCCGGGTGTTGTACGGGCCCACCCGAGCCCGTACCCCGCCCGAACCGGCCCCTCGCGCCCCGTCAGGTCCCCGCGAGGGGCAGCGCGGCGGCGACCAGTTTGCCCGTCGCCGCCGACCTGTCCAGGGCGTCGCGCAGCAGGTCCTCGCGGGGCTGGCGGCCGATGGAGCCGACCGGGGCCGCGAACATCAGCACCTGCTGGTGCTTGTTGGCGGCCGCACGCCAGCTGTCGGTCACCTGCAGCGGCTGGTGCGCCTGCCACCAGGCCACCTGCTGGCCCCCGTTGGGCCCCGGCTGGAGCACCGCGTGCAGCTGGCCCACGGCGAGCAGCACCGACCAGCCGTGCAGCACCGGCGGCACGGACGTCAGCTCGGTCACCGGCATGAACCCCTGTTCGATGAGCAGCGGCAGGAAGTCGTCGCCGGGTCCGGTGCTGCCCGGGCGCACGATCGGTGCCGTCGGCTCGACCACGAGCGCGGGGTGCAACTCGCCCTCGATCAGGACGAGTCCGCTGGTCACCCCGAGCACGGCGGGCTCCGGCGCGGCCGGGGCGGCGGCCTGGGGCTCCTCGGCGCCGGGGGCCAGGCCGTCGCCGATCGAGCGGACGGCGCCCTGCAGTTGCTCCTCGGTGACCTGCACGACCTGCGAGGGCAGGCAGCCCGCGTGGGCGAAGGCCAGGACGGCGGTCTCCTCGCCGACGAACAGCACGGTGCTGGTGCGCTCCAGCTCCGAATTGCCGGGCGTGCGGCAGGAGGTGCAGTCGTAACTGCCCGGGGCGTTCTCTCCGGCGAGCAGCCGGTCGGCTTCTTCGTCGCCGATCTCGGCACGTACGGCGTCACTGACGTCGAGCATGGGCGGCACGGTGACTCCCTCGGGATGCGGTGCTGGGGCCGGCCGGGGGCTCCCGGTCGCTGAGCCCCGGCGTTGCGGGCTCATGAAGAAGACAACGGGCGTCCTGTGGTGGGAGTCACGCCTTCAGGCGAACGGAATCGAACCATCCCGCCGAGGCCGTCACGTTTGGTGCGGAATCGGCCACTCAGCGTCAATTTCGCGCACAGTCAAGGGACTTGATGGGGTGAACTGGGTCACACCCGCAGAAGGTGACCATCCGTTATGTCGGCACATAGCGGCATGTAGTGGGTGGCCGGAAATCGCCGATACTCGCGGTAACAGCCAACTGGCCTGGAAAGAAGGGGTGTTGGTTGAAATCCGAGAGCTGTCCTCCCTAGATTCCTCCGCCGTGTGCAACGAGCACCGCTCGGGCAAGTCCGCCGGCCGCCTGTGGTCGGACACGATCACCGCATCGGTCGTGGCGGACGGGGCCGGGCGCGAGGAGCCGCGGTCCTGTGCGGCAAGGCGCGTCCCGCCCTGGGGGAGCCCGGGTACGTGGAGAGGGAAATGCATGACCGAGTGTGCCGATACCAACCGTCCCGCCGCCCGTCGTGAGGGCGCCCGCAAGGGCCGTACGACGGCCGTCCTCGCCGGAGCGGCGCTCCTGGCCCCGCTGGGCCTGCTGACCGCGACGGGAAGCGCGGACGCGGCGGACAACGGGGTGTGGGACCGCATCGCCCAGTGCGAGAGCGGCGGCAACTGGCACATCAACACCGGCAACGGCTACTACGGCGGGCTCCAGTTCTCGGCGAGCACCTGGCGGGCCTACGGCGGCGCCGCCTACGCGCCGACGGCCGACCAGGCCTCCAGGAGCGCGCAGATCGCCGTCGCCACCAAGGTGCAGGGCGCCCAGGGCTGGGGAGCCTGGCCCGTGTGTTCGGCCCGCGCCGGCGCCTCCGGAGGAGCACCGGCCGCCGCGTCCCGGGGCGCGGCCACGAAGAGCGGCGCGACGGCGAAGCGGACCCCCGCCCAGCCGCAGAAGCCCGCGAAGGCGCCCGAGCGCCCGGTGGAGCACACCGGCCGCAGCGCCACCCGCGGTGCCTACACCGTCCGAGCGGGCGACACGCTGAGCACCATCGCCGCCCGGCACGGCACCACCTGGCGACAGGTCTTCGCCGACAACCGGAAGGTCATCGGCTCCGACCCCGACCTGATCGTGCCCGGCCAGCGCCTGGCGCTCTGAGCGCGGCCGGGCGCACACGGCCCGGCAGCGACAGCCGCCGTCCCCCCGAGGGGCGGCGGCTGTCCGCGTCCCCGCCCCGGGGCGCGCGCCTCTCGCGGGGTGCGGCGGCGGTGTGGTGAATCCGTGAATTTCCTATGAGCCGTCAGGTCCCTCGTGGAGCCACCGGATTCCCCGTCAAAACAACTTTCGAACCTGGGCGACGGAATTCGGCCGGAAACGTTCGGCAGAAGAAAAGAGACGACAGGATCCCGGCACAAGGAAATTCTGTTCGATTGCCCCGACGAGGTGAACGGTAACCCCCATACGTGTGACGGAGTTCGGCGGTAACGGGTGCCGGGAAGCTGTGACAGAAGTGTGACCGTGCACAGCGCATGACCGCCGCGGGGCCGGGGTTCCGTCACCGCCCGCAGCCGCCTAGCGTGGCCGCATGGCACAGATTCCCGCTCCGCCGCCGGAGCCGAAGGACAGTCCGGACACCTACGTCGGCCTCGACGCCGCCGGCGCCGAGCGCCTGGCCCGGGACCGGGGCTGGAGCACCGTACGGGCGCTGCCGCCGGGCACGGTCGTCACCATGGAGTACCGCGTGGGGAGGATCAACTTCGAGGTGGAGGACGGCCGGGTCCGGCGGGCCTGGAAGGGCTGACCGGACCCGGGACCGGGCGGCTCGGCGGCGGGCTCGTGTGCGTGTCCGGCCCGCCGCCGGCCGCCCCGCCGTCAGGGGCGGGCCGGCTGGGAGGCGCCGCGCGGCAGCCGGTCGGCGTGCGCCGGACGACGGCTGCCGGCCGGGGTGACCGGGGTGCGCTCCGAGCGGGCCGTGTGCGGACCGGGGGCCAGATGGATCGGGGTGCGTCCGCCGCGCGCGGAGGCCACCGGCTCGAAGGCGGCCGGGTGCGCCTCGGACTGGGCGGCCTGCGGCCGCAGCTGCCCCGCTCCGACCGGGGTGAGCGGAGTCGCCGGAGCGGCCGCCGTACGGCCGCGACGGGCCCGCAGCCGGTCCCGCAGGGCGAACACGGCGGCCTCGGTCCGGGAGATCAGCGGCTCGAACCAGGGCAGCGCGAGCAGGATCAGCAGACCGGCGGCCCAGCCGAGAAGGACGTCGCTCAGCCAGTGCGTACCGAGGTAGACGGTGGTGAGGCCGACGCCGAGCGAGGTGACGGCCGAGATCGCGGACAGCCAGCGGCGCGCCCGCGGCGTGGAGGCGAGATAGGCGAGGATGCCCCAGGTCACGACCGCGTTGGCGGTGTGACCCGAGGGAAATATGTCTCCGCCCAGACCCATCTCGTTCGAGCCGATCACGGTGGCGTAGTGCGGGCCGAGCCGGCCCATGCCGAGCTTGGCGGCGCCCACCGTGATGTTCAGCAGCAGCAGCGAGGCCGCCAGCGTCAGCAGCGGCCGCAGCGTGTGCTGCCGCCAGGAGCGCCAGCCGAGCCACGCCGTGACCATGACGGCGGTCGGGCCGCGCTGGCCCAGGACCACGTAGTAGTCGAGGAACGCGTGGATCTCCGGCCACTGCTGGTACGGGCGGAAGAACATGACCCGCCAGTCCAGCCGTACCAGCCAGGACGTGGTGATCACGGCCCACACGATCGCCAGGTAGAAGGCCAGGGTCGAGGAGAACAGTACGACCCGGTGCCGGCTCATCCTGGGCATGTCGATGTGGGCCGGCCGTTCCGGCTCACGGTCCAGCCTGGCGAACACCCGGTCCAGACGCCGGGTGAGGTTTCGTTCGGTACGCACCCAATCGACATTACAGCGAGTGAGCGGTGTTCCCGGTCGGTACTGAGGCTTTGTGATGACGATGTGATGTGGGAAACCTCTCAGGAGGGATTCCCGATTACCGCGATTCGGCAATGGAGCCCGCGAGGTTCCCGGAATTGTTTTGGGCATGCCGAACAGGGCGGTTTTTGGTCGCTTATGAATTCGTTAACCCGGGCATCGCGGTGAATTCAGGAGCCGCTCACCGGGCCCAGAGGTGTTGATCATGGTCGGCGGCGGGGCCGGTCACGGGGGCCCGGAGCCGTTCAGCCAGAAGGCGCCGTAGACCGCGGCGGCCGTCGCGGCCACCGCCACGACCGCGGCCGCGCGGCCCGGACGCGCCGCCGCCAGGGCCCGGGCCAGGGGGAAGAGCACCGGGAAGGCGGGCATCAGCAGCCGGGGCTTGGAGCCGAAGTAGCTCGACGCGCACAGGGCGAGCGCCAGCACCACGCCCGTGTAGACCAGCACGGGCAGCGGCTGCCGTTGGCGCACACCGGTCAGGTACAGCCGGATCAGCAGGACGACGCCGGCGGCGACGGCCACGCCCGCGAGGGCCGACGGGAACGACGTGAACATGCCCGCCACGAAGCGGGCGAAGGCGTAGCCCCCGTCGAAGCCGTTGCGCCAGCCCGCCTGGACGCGGAGATAGCCGAGCGGCCCGTCCCCGGTGCGCAGACCGACCCAGAGGACGTACCCGGCGGCGCCGAGCGGGGCGAGTGCCATGCCGAGGAGGCGGCGCGCGGGGGCGTCCGTACGCGGCGCGGGGGAGAGGCCGGGGGCGCGTACGTCCTCACGCGCGCCCCACACTCCCTCCGCGCTCCGGGTTCCCTCGAACGGGGTCACCCGTGAGGTGACGCCCGCAGCGAATCGACCGGTCATATATCGGCCGGTCATATAAGGAGCCAGCCCCGCCACCCACACCGCCGCGACCACCGCCATGCCCACCGGCCGGGTCAGCCCCGCGAGCGCCGCGAACAGGCCCGCCGTCACCCAGCGCCCGGTCAGCACCGCGTACAGCGACCACGCGGCCAGCGCCGTGAACAGCGACTCGCTGTACGCCATCGACTGCACGATCCCCACCGGCAGCACCGCCCACAGCAGCACCGCGCAGACCCCCGCCCGGGCGCCGTACAGCCACTCGGCCACCGCGAAGATCCCGGCCGCGGCCGCGAGCGAGGCGAGCAGCGCGACCACGAAACCGGCGTCCGCGTACGACAGCGGCGCCACCGCGTGCCCGAGCCGCTCCAGCCAGGGCAGCAGCGGGAAGAACGCCAGGTCGGAGTGGACGTCGCCGTTCGGCAGCCGGACCTCGTAGCCGTAGCCCGAGGAGGCGACCCGCGCGTACCAGAGGGAGTCCCAGCGCGCGGTCAGCAGCGTGTACGCGCTCTTGCCGCGCGCCGCGCTCCAGCCGGCCAGCACGGCCACGCCCAGCACGCGGACCGCCGCGTAGCCGAGCAGGGCCGGAGCCGCCCGGCGGAGGAGCGGGGCGCGCGGCGGGGCCGGGCGCGTCACGAGTTCGGTCACGGGCTCGATTATCGACCGGCCCGCGCACCGCCCCCGGCGGCCGGCCTTCCGGTGGGCCCGCGCCGTGCCCGCGCTGACCTCCTCGTACACCTACGCGCGCGCGAAAAGGCGAGTGGCGTACACCACACGGGTTCGCCCGAGGAGGTGAGAGGTCCACCACGTGACCCCCGGCCGAACTCGCGTACGCTGACGAGCCACCCGCGTGGGAAAGGCGCGGGCCGGAGCGAACCGCTCTTCTCCGGCCGTACGACGGGGAATCCCCGACCCGTCGGTCCGCCGCGCACGAGGGATCATCTGGGAGGTAGTACATGTCCGGGACGACCACGGCCGAAATCGGGCCGTGCCGTCGGGCGACCGGGACCGGTGCCAACCGCTGGGTCGTCCTCGTCGTCCTCTGTGTCAGCCTGCTGCTCGTCGCTCTCGACGCCACCGTGCTGCACGTGGCGGTACCCGCCGTCACCGAGGACCTTCGGCCCGGTGCCGAACAACTGCTCTGGATCGTCGACGTCTATCCGCTGGTCTGCGCCTCGCTGCTGATCCTCTTCGGCACGCTGGGCGACCGCGTCGGACGCAGACGCGTCCTGCTGCTCGGCTACGCCCTCTTCGGCGTCGCCTCGGCCGTCGCCGCGCTGTCCCACAGCGCCGACACCCTGATCTTCGCCCGCGCGCTGCTCGGCGTCGGCGGGGCCATGATCATGCCCGCCACGCTCTCGATCCTGCGCCAGGTCTTCCCCGACCGGCGCGAGCGCGCGCTCGCCATCGGCATCTGGAGCGCGGTCGCCGCCGTCGGCGCGGCCGTCGGACCGCTGCTCGGCGGGTTCCTGCTCGAACACTTCTGGTGGGGCTCGGTCTTCCTGGTCAACATCCCGCTGATGCTGGTGAGCCTGCCCATCGGCCGGATGCTGCTGCCCGAGTCGCGCGGCGAGCGCGACGGCCCCTGGGACGTGCTCGGCGCCCTGATGGCGGCGGCCGGACTCTTCGGCGTCGTCCTCGGCGTGAAGCGGCTCGGCGGCGGCGAGCCGCCCCTGAGCGTCCTCACCCTGATGCCGCTGCTCGTCGGCGCGGCGCTGCTGTACCTCTTCGTCCGGCGCCAGAGCCGCCGCACCCACCCCCTGGTCGACCTGCGGATGTTCCGGCGTCCGGCGTTCAGCACCTCCGTGGGCTGCATCGTCCTGGCGATGCTCGCGCTCGTCGGCCTGGAGCTGATCGCCGCGCAGTATCTGCAGCTGGTCCTCGGCCTGTCCCCGCTGGCCACCGGCCTGCGGCTGCTGCCCCTGACCGCGGCCGCGATGGCGGCGGGCCTCGCCGGGGCCCGGATGCTGCGCGGGCTCGGCCCGCGCCGGATGGTCGTCTCCGGTTTCTGTCTCACCGCGGCCGCCGTCGTCCTGCTGACGGCGATGGGCGGCCAGGACAACACCCCGCTGCTGCTCTCCGGCTTCGTGCTGCTCGGCTTCGGCCTGGAGACGACGCTCTTCGGGGCGTACGAGTCGATGCTCAGCGAGGCCCCCGCCGACCGCGCGGGCGGTGCCGCCGCGATCGGCGAGACCTCCTACCAGCTCGGCGCCGGCATCGGCATCGCCCTGCTCGGCAGCGTCATGAACCGCGCCTACGCCCCCGCCCTCACCTCGGTGCCCGGCGTCCCCGCCGCCGACCGGGCGGCGGCCGGACACTCGCTGGGCGAGGCGTACGAGATCGCCGGACGGCTCGGCGGTTCCGCCGGGGAGGCGCTGCGCCAGGCCGCCCGTAACTCCTTCGTGCACGGCCTCCATGTGACGCTGCTGGTCAGCGCGGGTCTGCTGCTGCTCGGCGCGGTGATGGCGCTGCGGCTGCCCCGGACGATGAACTGCGCGCCGGAGAGCGGTGCGGTGGACGCTGCGGACGAGACGCCCGGTGTCCGCACGGGTACGGCCGTGGACCGGGTCGCCGGTGTGACGGAGCTGCCGGAGTCCGTCGCGTCCGCCCTGTCCGAGCCCCGGATCTCCGGCGCGGCCGAGCCCGCAGCGACCTCCGTGACCTCCGTGACCGAGCTGCCCCCGCCCCGCGAGCCGGGCAAGCCGAGGGCGATCGCCTGACCCGCGCGGGCCGCCCTGGACGCCGGGCGGCCCGCGTCGTAACGTCGGCCGGAGCATTCCGACTAGCGCCGCTAGTTTTCCGTGTGCCCACTGTGCCGGAGGGTGTTCCATGTCCGCGTCCGCGAAGCTGCCCCCGTTCGATCCCGCCGACCCGCTCGGCATCGACGACCTCCTCGAACCGGAGGACCTGGCCGTCCGGGACACCGTGCGCGGCTGGGCGGCGGACCGGGTGCTGCCGTACGTCGCCGAGTGGTACGAGAAGGGCGAGCTGCCCGGCATCCGCGAGCTGGCCCGCGAGCTCGGCTCGATCGGCGCGCTCGGCATGTCGCTCACCGGGTACGGCTGCGCGGGCGCCTCGGCCGTGCAGTACGGCCTGGCTTGTCTGGAGCTGGAGGCCGCCGACTCGGGCATCCGCTCACTGGTCTCGGTGCAGGGCTCGCTCGCCATGTACGCGATCCACCGCTACGGCAGCGAGGAACAGAAGACCGAGTGGCTGCCCCGCATGGCCTCCGGCGAGGTGATCGGCTGCTTCGGGCTGACCGAGCCGGACCACGGCTCCGACCCCGCCGGGATGCGTACGTTCGCGAAGCGTGATGGCGACGACTGGGTGCTCAGCGGGCGCAAGATGTGGATCACCAACGGCTCGGTCGCCGGGGTAGCCGTCGTCTGGGCGCGTACCGAGGACGGCATCCGGGGCTTCGTCGTCCCCACCGACAGCCCCGGTTTCTCGGCCCCCGAGATCAAGCACAAGTGGTCCCTGCGCGCCTCGGTGACCAGCGAACTCGTCCTCGACGACGTACGGCTGCCCGCGGATGCGGTGCTGCCGGAGGTCACCGGGCTGCGCGGGCCGCTCGGCTGCCTCTCGCACGCCCGGTACGGCATCGTCTGGGGCGCGATGGGCGCCGCGCGCAGCAGCTTCGAGGCGGCGCTCGACTACGCGCGGACGCGGGAGCAGTTCGGGCGGCCCATCGGCGGCTTCCAGCTCACCCAGGCCAAGCTCGCCGACATGGCGGTGGAACTGCACAAGGGAATGCTGCTCGCCCATCATCTGGGGCGGCGCATGGACGCCGGCCGCCTGCGTCCCGAGCAGGTCAGCTTCGGCAAGCTCAACAACGTCCGCGAGGCCATCGAGATCTGCCGTACGGCGCGGACGATTCTCGGTGCCAACGGGATCTCCCTCGAATATCCCGTGATGCGGCACGCGACCAATCTGGAATCCGTGCTCACCTACGAGGGCACCGTCGAAATGCACCAGCTGGTGCTGGGCAAGGCGCTCACCGGCCTCGACGCCTTCCGGTGAGCCCCCGAGGGGGCGGGGCCGCGATGAACGGCCCCGCCTCAGCTCTGGTTGAAGAAGCCGTCCTCACGGCGGCGCGCGGGCTCGCCGCTGACGACCTCGGTGTGGGCGGGCGTGAGCAGGAAGACCCGCGTGGCGACTCGTTCGATCGTGCCGCGCAGGCCGAAGGTCAGTCCGGCGGCGAAGTCCACAACGCGCTTGGCGTCGGTGGCCTCCATCGCCGTGAGGTTCATGATGACCGGGACGCCGTCCCGGAACATCTCGCCGATGGCGCGGGCGTCCCGGAAGCTGTCCGGGGTGACCGTGCCGATGCGGCGGCCCTTGTCCTCGGCCGTGTCCGTGGCGACCTTGACGCGCGGGTCCGTGACCCAGGCGTCCGCGGACTGAGCGCCCTCGGAGTAGTCGTCGTCGTAGTAACGCTCGTCATCGTTGTCGTCGACCAGGCCGAGCCACGCGCTCGCCTTGCGTACCGATCCCATGGACGCCTCCTCTCTCAGCGGTTTCTTTTGCTCTTCCCATCCCTATGGTCATCCATGATGCTGACAGCGCGCCAAGTGGACAGACGGCGCGCGGGGGGTTTGTGACGGTACTGGTGCGCGGTCCATACGTCGAGAGCCCTTGTGTCACAAGGGCTCTGTCACGTACGGCTGCTGACTGAGAGTGAAATATGATTGTTCGCGGCGGATGGGTGATGTGTGGTGTGTCAGGGTGAACGAACTGCCCTGTGCGCCCTGATTGTCCGCTGATGTGAGGATCTGGGACGGACGGTGACGAGCCGTCAGGAGAGGATCAGTTCTTCAGCTCGGGTGGCGAGATCCGGGACGTGCTGACCGCGGAACCCGTCGTCCCCCACTTCTTCAGGATGCGGGCGTACACCCCGTCGGCGATCAGCCGGTTCACCGCCGCGCGGAAGGCGGGCGCCAGCGGGGTGCCCTTCTTGAAGGCGAAGCCGACGTCGAGCCGGTGGTACTCGTTGAGGAACCTCAGGCCCTGCTGGTGCGCGACGGCGTAGCGCAGCCCGTTGATCGTGGACATCACGACATCGCTGCGGCCCTGCTGGAGAGAGGACCACATCGCGCTCTGCTCGGCGTACGTCTGCACGTGGTACGGCTTCTTGCCCGCGGCCGCGCACACGTGCTCGTTCTGCTCCAGGGTGGCTTCGAAGGTGGTGCCGGCGCCGGTCGCGATGTTCAGGCCGCACAGCTGCTTCAGATCGGTGATCTTGGCGAGCTTGCTGCCCTTACGGGTGGCGAAGCCCTGCCCGTCGTTGACGTAGGTGACGAAGTCGATCGTCCGGCGGCGCTCGTCCGTGACACCGAAGTTGCTCGCGCCGAAGTCGTACTTGCCGCTCTCCAGCGCCGGGAGGATCGCCTCGAAGCTCGCCTGCTCGATCTTGAGCTTGATGCCGAGCACCTTGGCGGCCGCCTTGGTGAAGTCGACGTCCTGGCCGGTCAGGGTCGTGCCGTCGGCGAGGTAGGTGGTGCCCGGCGGGTTGCCGCTCACGGCGACGGCGACGGTCAGCCCGGTGGTGCCCGGCGGCAGCAGCTTCGCGGCCGCCGGGTCCTTCGCGATGCGGGAGACCACGTCGGTGGTGGGGATCGCGTCCGTCCCGGTCGCGACACGGGTGCCGGCGGGGCCGGAGGCACCCGAGCCGCAGGCGGTCAGCAGCAGCGCGGCGGAGGCGAGGGCGGCGAAGGGCGCGAGGAGACGGCGGGTCCGGGCGGAGGCGGACGGGCGGCGCGCGGGCAGGGGGAGACGGCGCGGGGGCAGGGGGAGACGGCGCGTGAGTGCGGAGGGGTGACGCGTGGGCACGGAGAGTTGACGCGTGGGCGCGGGCATCGGGAAGCGGTCTCCTGGAGGAAGGCGGGAACGAGCCGGACGCGAGGGGAGGAGGCGGTGCGACGGCAGGGCGCGAGGGGACGCGAGGGGAGGGGAGGGTGCGGAGACAGGGCGCGCGCGTGAAGGCCGGAATGGGAAGTGGAGAACGCGAAGGCGCCCGGACGAGCGCGGGCGCGCAGGGGGTCAGCTCAACAGGACGCGGACCACACGCGACCGAAGTCGATGTGGGAGCGGGTGACCAGCCACTGCTGTGGGCGCATGGGCCAAGTGGAACAGGCATCCGGTTCACCCGTCAACCGAGTTGAGACGGGCCGCTCACAGTACGGACACCCTTGACAACGCAGGGAAACGGCGACGTACTCTCGTGGGACGGCCCTGCTGAGGGGCTCGGCCGTGACCGCGCCTTTTGGCGCGGCGGAGTGCGGGCATGGCGCGTCGGGTCCGACGTGTCACGGAGTCCCGCATGTCATCCGACACCCTCGCCAAACCCGCCGCCCCGTCCCCGGCGCCCTCGCGCCCGGACGGCCCCACGATCGTCCCCCGCCGCCGGCACGGCCAGCGGGTCGCCGCCGTCGCCGTCCTGGTGCTGCTCGGGCTCGTCGTCAACTCGGTCCTGCGCAACCGGGCGTTCCAATGGGACGTGGTGGCCGACTACTTCACCTCGGTCTCCGTGCTGCGCGGACTCTGGCTCACCCTGTGGCTCACCGCCGTGGTGATGGTCCTCGGCTTCGCCCTGGGTACCCTGCTCGCCGTCCTCCGGCTGTCCGCCAACACCGTTCTGAGGTCGGTCAGCTGGGGATACGTCTGGCTGTTCCGCTCGATCCCGATCCTGGTGCAGCTGCTGCTGTGGTTCAACATCGGGGCGCTGTACCCGCAGGTGTTCGGGATCAGGACCGTCAACCTGCTCGGACCGGTGGCCGTCGCCGTCATCGGACTCACCCTGCACGAGGCCGCCTACGCCGCCGAGGTCGTGCGCGGCGGCATCCTCTCCGTCGACCACGGCCAGACCGAGGCCGCCCAGGCGCTCGGCATGACCCCCTGGCAGCGCTGGCGGCGCATCGTGCTGCCGCAGGCCATGCGCGCCATCGTCCCCGCCGCCGGGAACATGCTCATCGGCACCCTCAAGGGCACCTCGATCGTCAGCGTCATCGCCGTCAACGACCTGCTCTTCTCCGCCCAGTTGATCTACCACCGCACCTACCAGGTGATCCCGCTGCTGATGGTCGCCACCCTCTGGTACACCGTCGTCACCTCGGTGCTCGGCATCGGCCAGTACTACGTCGAGAAGCACTACGCCCGCGGCACGGAGACCGCCCGATGAGGCGCCGGCTGGTCGTGGTGGGGGCCGGGCCCAGAGCGACCGGACTCCTGGAGCGCATCGCCGCCAACTCGCCCGAGCTGTACGGCGGTCAGGGCCTCGACATCCACCTCGTCGATCCCCATCCGCCGGGCGGCGGCCGCATCTGGCGCGAGGCGCAGTCCGACCTGCTGTGGATGAACTCGCACGCCGCCGACATCACCATGTTCACCGACGAGACCGTGCCGATGGAAGGACCCGTCCGCGAGGGGCCCACCCTGCACGAATGGGCCCGCCTCGACGGCCGCACCTTCGCCGACCGGCGCATACAGGGCCGATATCTGCACTGGGTCTACGAACAGGCGGTGGCCGGCCTGCCGCCCGGCATCACCGTCCACCACCACCCCACCCGCGCCCTGCGCGTCACCGGACCGGCGGACGGCCGCCAGCGGGTCTGGCTGGAGGGCCGCGCCGAACCGCTCGTCGCCGACCTGGTCGTCCTCGCCCTCGGTCACCTCGACTCCGAACTCGACCCGGAGCAGGAGCGGTTGAGCGCCTACGCCCGCGCGCACGGACTCGTCCAGCTGCCGCCCGACTTCACCGCCGACAGCGATCTGTCCGCGCTCACCCCCGGCGAGCCCGTCCTCGTACGCGGCTTCGGGCTCGCCTTCGTCGACCTGATGGTGCTGCTCACCGAGGGGCGGGGCGGGCGGTACGAGGAGGACGGCGCGGGCGGTTACGCGTACGTGCCCTCGGGACGCGAGCCGGTGCTGTACGTCGGTTCGCGGCGCGGTGTGCCGTACCACTCGAAGATCGGCTACGACTGGACCGGACCCCGGCCGCCGCTGCCCCGCTTCTTCGGGCCGGAGGAGGTGCGGTCGCTGCTCGAACGGCCCGAGGGGTACGAATTCCGGCGGGACATATGGCCGTTGGTGGAGAAGGAGCTCGGATTCGCCCACTATCACCGGCTGTTCACGGCCCACCCGGAGCGAACTGCCATGGAGTGGGCCGACTTCGAGGAGAAGTACGCGCTGGCGGGCGGGGCGGAGGAGGTGCGGGCGCTGGTCGCGGCGGCGGTGCCGGATGCCCGGGACCGGCTCGACCTCGCCGCCCTCGACCGGCCGCTGGAGGGGGTGCGGTTCGCATCGCACGCGGAGTTCCAGGAAGGGCTGCGGGCGTACATATCCGACGACTTGACGCGGCGTCACGATCCTTCGTTCAGCGCTGACCTGGGTGTCTTCCTCGGACTGCTGTCCGTCTACGGGCAGTTGGTGCGGCTCGGGAATCTCGGGTCCTGGTGGCACGGGTTCTTCAGCTATCTGGCCTCCGGGCCGCCCGGGCCCCGGCTGCGGCAGATGCTCGCGCTGTCCCGCGCGGGGCTGCTGCGGTTCGTGGGGGCGGAGATGGAAGTCGCCGCCGAGGACGGGGTGTTCCGGGCGTCCTCCGAGACGGTGCCGGGGTTCTCCGTGACCGCCCGGGCCCTGGTGGAGGCGCGGCTGCCCGATCCGTCCGTCGGGCGGGCCCGGGACACGCTGCTGCGGGAGCTGCACGCCGAGGCGCTGGAGACGGCCGACGGGCTGCTGCGGGTCGATCCCGTCGACGGGCGCGTCCTCGGGCGGGACGGCCGGCCGCATCCCCGGCGGTTCGCGCTCGGCCCGTACACCGACGCGCGCACCCCGGGCGCGTTCACCCGGCCGCGTACGGGCGGGGCGGCGTTCCGGCAGAACGACGCGGTGGCGCGGGTGGTGTTGCGGGAACTGGGGGACGGCTGAGCGTGGCCGCGTTGCGGATGGGGCTTGCGGGGGCTCGGGTGATGAATTCGCCGCGAATTCAAGGCGGTTGAGCTGGGCGGCGGCCCGCCGAGGCCGAAACGCCCTCTTGTGCCGACCGGCCGTTCGGCCGAATACTCCCCCTCAGCGCTTGTCAGGGTCATGAGTGCCGGAACGGTACTTCTCCCTGGCTGCGCCTCACGGGCCCCGACCCCACGCGGGCCCCCGACTTCCCCTGGGAGGGAACGAAAAGTGAGGATCAAGCGCACAACTCCCCGCGGCGGCGTGACCAGACGGACCCGGCTGGTAGCCGTGGCCACCGGCTTCCTGGCCGCTGCCGCGTTCGCCGCCCCCACCGCGAACGCCGGTGAAATCCACACGTTCAGCGCAGGCCAGCTCACCCAGGCGAGCGACTCCGTCCGCCAGTCCGACATCCCGGGCACCGCCTGGGCCGTCGACAGCAAGAACCACCAGGTCGTCGTGACCGTCGACAGCACGGTCAGCGCGGCCGAGATCGCCACAATCAAGGAACAGGCCGGATCGCAGGCGGACGCGCTCACCATCAAGCGCACCCCCGGCAAGTTCAACAAGCTGATCAGCGGCGGCGACGCCATCTACGGCGGCCAGTACCGCTGCTCGCTCGGCTTCAACGTGCGCAGCGGCAGCACGTACTACTTCCTGACCGCCGGGCACTGCGGTGAGGTCGCCTCCACCTGGTACAGCGACTCCGGGCACAGCACGGTGCTCGGCACCAACGTCGGGTACAGCTTCCCCGGCAACGACTTCGCGCTGGTGCGCTACACCAACTCCTCGGTCTCGCACCCGAGTGCGGTGGGCAGCCAGACCATCTCCAGCGCGGCGACGCCCTCCGTGGGCACGACCGTCTACCGGCGCGGGTCCACCACCGGTACGCACAGCGGGCGCGTCACCGCGCTCAACGCCACCGTCAACTACGGCGGCGGTGACGTGGTCTCCGGGCTCATCCAGACCACGGTGTGCGCGGAGGGCGGCGACAGCGGTGGTCCGCTGTACGCGGGCAGCGTCGCGTACGGGCTCACCTCCGGTGGCAGCGGGAACTGCAGCTCCGGCGGTACGACGTTCTTCCAGCCGGTCACCGAGGCGTTGAGCTACTACGGGGTGACCCTCCCCTGATGGGTCCTTGGCGGGCCGTTCTTCCCTGACGGGGCGGTTCGGCGGGCCCCCATGCGTGTGTGTCGCGCGTGGGGGCCCGTTTTGTTTTGGGGCCGTTCGGGTTCGGGTTCGGGGTGGGGCGGGGTGCGTTTCGGGTTCGGGGCGGCGTGCGCGTGGGGTTTGTGGGGCTTTTGGGAGTGCGGTGTGGGGAGAGGGGTGGGGTTCGGGGGCGGTCCGGCGCCGGTCTTGTGGGGCGGCTGTGGGGTTCGGAAGAGTGAGCGACCGTCAACCAGCCTTCCGGTCCGGCGGATCCCCACGTCTGTCGGGCCGAATCCCCCACAGGAGGACGTGAGTTGAAGCACCGACACATACCCGGGCGGAAGGCCGCCCTCGCGGGCGGTGCCGCTGTCGCGCTCGTCGCGGCGGGTGTCACCTTCCAGACCGCCCACGCCAGTGAGGCCGGTTCCGCCGGTCAGCAGGGCGGCTCCGTACAGCAGTTGAAGGTCCTCTCCGCTCCGGCGGCCGGCAGGCTCGGGTCCTCCCTCCTGGGTGACCTCGGGTCCTCCGCCGCCGGCAGCTACTACGACGCTCAGGGCAAGAGCCTGGTCGTCAACGTGCTCGACGGCTCCGCCGCCCGTACCGTCGAGGCGGCCGGGGCCAAGGCCAGAATCGTTCGCCACTCGCTCGCCCAGCTCGACGGGGCGCGTTCCACGCTGAAGGAGAAGGCCGGCATTCCCGGGACCTCCTGGGCCGTCGACCCCGTCAGCAACAAGGTCGTCGTCACCGCCGACCGCACCGTTGACGCTGCCGCCTGGGGCAAGCTGGGGCGGGTCGTCGACGGGCTGGGTGACACCGCTCAGCTCAAGCGGTCCAAGGGGGAGTTCAAGCCCTTCATCGCCGGGGGCGATGCCATCACCGGGTCCGGGGGGCGGTGCTCGCTCGGCTTCAACGTGGTCAAGGGCGGGGCGGCGTACTTCCTCACCGCCGGGCACTGCACCGAGGCGATCTCCAGCTGGTCGGACTCGTCCGGGAACGTGATCGGGGAGAACGAGACGTCGAGTTTCCCCGGCAACGACTATGGGCTGGTGAAGTACACCGGGTCCGTCGCCCATCCGAGCGAGGTCGATCTGTACAACGGGTCCTCGCAGGCGATCACCGGGGTGGCCGAGGCCACCGTCGGGATGAAGGTCACCCGTAGTGGGTCCACCACGCAGGTCCACGGCGGGACGGTGACCGGGCTCAACGCCACCGTCAACTACTCCGAGGGGACTGTCAGCGGGCTCATCCAGACCGATGTGTGTGCGGAGCCTGGGGACAGTGGGGGGTCGTTGTTCTCCGGGAGCAGTGCGGTGGGGCTGACCTCGGGTGGCAGTGGTGACTGCACCTCCGGCGGGGAGACGTTCTTCCAGCCGGTGAGTGAGGTGCTGGCCGCTACGGGGGCGCAGATCGGCTGAGCTTCGGTCCCTGGTGCGGGTCCCGTTCCCCTTTGTGGGAGCGGGGCCCGTTTCGTGTTCACGGTCCTGTCGTCGCCTGCCGTCTCGCCGCTCCGCCGTCCGTGGGCCGGGGCCGCGCCGGGGGGTGTCCGTCCTCGGTCCGGCGGACTGTCAGCCGAGAAGCGGGGGGAGTTTTCGCCGGCCGCTGCGGGCGGACACCCCCCGGCACGGCCCCTTCTCGCCGTACGGGGGTGCGGGGGCGCCGTGGCCGGTTCTTCCGGTGTGCCCTCTGCGCCGTGTGGGGGTGCGGGTGGTCCGGACCTTTCGGCGTCCCCTTTGTTTCGTGCGCGGGTTCGGCCTTCCGGTGCGGCCGGCTGCGTCGTGTCCCCCGACCGGGTGATGGCTGGTTGTTTTGTCCCGGCGGGTGGGCCTGTGGTCGTACCGTGCGGGCCTTGTCTTACGCGTCTACGTCCAGGGGGACCATCGTCGTGACCATGCCTGACCAGCAGCCTGCTCAGCCGTACGGGCAACTGCCGCCGATCATCATCAACAACAACGTCTCGTCGTTCGCCTCGGCGGGAGCCTTTGGCGGTGGGGTGCGTCGGCGACGGCAGTCGTTCTGGGTGCATTTCTGGCTGCTCTTGTTCACCGCTGGGCTCGGGAATGTCGTGTATGCGATGCACATCAGCCGCTGGAACCGGGATCGGGGTCTGTGAGCTGAGGTGCGCGAGGCCCTTTCCGCGTGGTTGGCGGGGAGGGCCTCCGTGTGTTCTGGGGGCGTTGGGGTTGTGTTTGTGCAGGTCAGCGTGGGGGTGGATGGTATCGCACAGGTGTTCGGGGGTGAGGGTATGGTGGAGGGGAACGAGTGTTCGATTGAGGTGGGAGGTGCTCGTGGCGGGGTTTGTGCATGTGCGTGTTGTTTCTGGGTTTTCCTTGCGGTACGGGGCCTCGCATCCGGAGGGGCTTGTGGAGCGGGCCCGGGAGAGGGGGATGGGGGCTCTCGCGCTGACCGATCGGGACACGCTGGCCGGGGCTGTGCGGTTTGCCAAGGCTTGTGTGGGGAGTGGGGTGCGGCCGCTCTTCGGGGTTGATCTCGCTGTGGAGGGGGAGGGGAGCGGGGGTGCTCGGCGGCGGCCTGTCCGGGGTGGGGCCTTTGTGGACGAGTTGGCGCCTCGGGTGACCTTTCTGGCGCGGGACGGGGCTCGGGGATGGGCCGATTTGTGCCGGGTGGTCACCGCTGCTCATGCCGGGGGTTCCGGGTCGCCCCGGCTTTCCTGGGAGAGCAATCGGGGGGACGGGCTCATCGTGCTGCTCGGGCCCGGTTCCGATGTGGGGCGGGCTCTTGGGGGTGGGCGGTTCGATCAGGCCGCTCGGCTGCTTGCCGGCTGGCGTGAGGTGTACGGGGACGCCCTGCGGATGGAGGTCGTCTGGCATGGGCGGAGCGGGGTGGGGGCCGGGTCCTTGCGGCTGGCTGCTCGGATGCTCGGGTTCGCCGTTGAGCAGGGGGTGCGGCCGGTGCTCAGTAACGCCGTCCGGTATGCCGATCCGGGGCAGGGGCCTGTGGCTGATGTGCTTGATGCCTCGCGGCGGCTTGTGCCCATCGATTTCCGGAAGGAGCTGGACTCCGGGGAGGCCTGGCTCAAGGGGGCTTCCGACATGCTTCGGGTGGCCGAGCGGGTGGTGGAGGCCGCCGGGTATCGGCGGGAGGCCGGGTGGCGGCTCGTCGAGCAGACGCTGGCCACTGCTGAGGAGTGCGTGGTTGATCCTGAGACGGATCTCGGGATCGGGAGCGTCCGGTTTCCCGAGGCCCGGCTTGTGGGGGCCGGGCGGCGGACCGCTCAGCGGGCGCTCGCCTCGCGGGCCGTGGCGGGGATGGTGCGGCTGGGGTATGGCGGGCGGCGGTCGTACTGGGAGCGGATGCACGAGGAGTTGGAGGTCATCGGGCATCACGGGTTCGCTTCTTATTTTTTGACGGTCGCTCAAGTTGTCGATGACGTACGGGGCTTGGGGATTCGGGTTGCCGCTCGGGGGTCGGGGGCCGGGTCGCTCGTCAATCATCTGCTGGGCATCGCGCATGCCGACCCGGTGGAACACGGGCTGTTGATGGAGCGCTTCCTGTCCAGGGAGCGTGTGGTGCTGCCCGATATCGACATCGATGTGGAGTCCGCTCGGCGGCTCGAGGTCTACCGGGCGATCATCGGACGGTTCGGTACCGAGCGGGTCGCCACGGTGGCGATGCCCGAGACGTATCGGGTACGGCATGCCGTGCGGGACGTGGGGGCCGCTCTGTCCATGGACCCCGCCGAGATCGACCGTGTGGCCAAGTCCTTTCCGCACATCCGGGCGCGTGACGCGCGTGCCGCGCTGGAGGAGTTGCCTGAGCTGAGGGGGCTGGCGGCCGAGAAGGAGCGGTACGGCCGGCTGTGGGAGCTGGTCGAGGCGCTGGACGCGCTGCCGCGGGGCGTCGCCATGCATCCGTGCGGGGTGCTGCTCTCGGACGCCTCGCTGCTCGCCCGTACGCCGGTGGTGCCCACCAGTGGTGAGGGGCTGCCCATGTCCCAGTTCGACAAGGACGACGTGGAGGACCTGGGGCTGCTCAAGCTGGACGTTCTCGGCGTGCGGATGCAGTCGGCCATGGCGCACGCCGTCGCCGAGGTGGAGCGGGCCGGCGGGGAGCGTGTTGATCTGGAGGCTCTGCCGGAGGGGGACGAAGAGACGTACCGGCTCATCCGGTCCACCGAGACGCTCGGGTGCTTCCAGATCGAGTCGCCCGGGCAGCGGGATCTCGTGGGGCGGCTTCAGCCTGATTGTTTCGAGGACCTGGTGGTCGACATCTCGCTCTTCCGGCCCGGGCCCGTCGCCGCCGACATGGTGCGGCCGTTCATCGAGGCACGGCACGGGCGGGCGCCGGTGCGGTTTCCGCACCGGGATCTGGAGCCGCCGCTGAAGGGGACGTACGGCGTCGTCGTCTTCCACGAGCAGATCATCGACATCGTCTCGATCATGACCGGGTGCGGGCGCGGGGAGGCCGACGCGGTGCGGCGGCTGCTGTCCGACGCGGAGCAACAGCCGCGTATCCGGGAGTGGTTCGGGCAGCGGGCCGAGGAGAAGGGGTACGACGCCGAGACCGTGCGGCGGACTTGGGAGATCGTCCAGGCCTTCGGGTCCTACGGGTTCTGCAAGGCGCACGCCGTCGCCTTCGCCGTGCCCACCTATCAGTCGGCGTGGCTCAAGGCGCACCATCCGGCCGCCTTCTACGCCGGGTTGCTCACCCATGACCCCGGGATGTATCCGAAGCGGCTGCTGCTGGCCGACGCGCGGCGGCGGGGTGTTCCGGTGCTGCCCTTGGATGTGAACGTGTCCGCCGTCGCCCATCGAATCAAACTGGTGTCCGGTAAATGGGGTGTGCGGCTCGGGCTCTCCGATGTGCACGGGATCAGCGACGCCGAAGGGGAGCGGATCGTGGCCGGGCAGCCGTACACCTCCTTGCGGGACTTCTGGGAGCGGGGGCGCCCCGGGCGGCCGCTCGCCCAACGCCTCGCCCAGGTCGGCGCGTTGGACGCCTTCGGGGGCAACCGGCGTGATCTCCAGCTGCATCTGGCCGAGTTGCACCGGGGGACCCGGGGCGGCCACGGGGATCAGCTGCCGTTGGGCGGGGGCAGGCGGACCGCTTCGGCCGGGCTGCCCGATCTCTCCCCGGCGGAGCGGCTCAGCGCCGAGCTGGGCGTGCTGTCCATGGACGTCTCCCGCCATCTGATGGACGACCACCGGGAGTTCCTGTCCGAGCTGGGCGTCGTCTCCGCGCGGCGGCTGCGTGAGGCGCGGCACGGGGAGACGGTGCTCGTCGCGGGGGCCAAGGCGGCCACCCAGACTCCGCCGATCCGGTCCGGCAAGCGGGTCATCTTCAGCACCCTGGACGACGGCACCGGCCTGGTCGACCTCGCCTTCTTCGACGACTCCCACGACGCCTGCGCCCACACCGTCTTCCACTCCTGGCTGCTGCTGGTGCGCGGCGTGGTGCAGCGGCGCGGACCGCGCAGCCTGAGCGTCGTCGGCTCCGCCGCCTGGAACCTCGCCGAACTCGTCGAACTGCGCGCGGAGGGCGGGCTCGGCCAAGTGGCCGCCCGGCTCGCGGAGTCGGTGGAGCCGGCGGGCGAGGACCGGGCCGGCGGGCGTCGTATCCGGATGGCCACCGGGTACGGCATGCACCCCTGGGCCGATCTGCGCCCTGCCGGGGAAGGCGTCGCCCAAGGGCCCGCCACCGCACGGAAGTTGTGGCATCAGAGTCCGGGGAGCGCGGGATGACCGTTCTCTGTGTGCGCTTCCGGCTCGCGCCCGAGCGGGAGGGGCTGCTGCCCGCGCTCATCGGGCTGGTCGAGGAGTTCACGCCGGTGGTGGAGGCGCTGGTGCCGGACCGGGTGCTGGCCGATCTCGGCGGCGCCGAACGGTACTTCGGGCGGGACGCGCTGGAGATCGCCCCCGTCGTCCGGGTCCGGGCGCTGGCGCGGTACGGCGTCGACTGTGCCGTAGGCGCCGGTCCCGGACCGATGCTCGCCCGGCTCGCGTTGCGTGCCGCCCGGCCCGGAGTCGTCCGGGTCGTACCCGAAGAGCCGGGCGCCCGGGCGGAGTTCCTCGCCGGCCTTCCGGTGAACGCGCTGCCCGGCGTCGGCACCGCGACCGCCCGCACCCTGTGCGAGTACGGCCTCGACACCCTGGGCCGGGTCGCCGCCGCGCCGTCATCCACCCTGCAGCGGCTGGTCGGTGCCCGCGCCGCCCGTGAACTGCGGGACGGGGCACGGGGAATCGACCGGGGGCGGGTC
Source organism: Streptomyces sp. NPDC005435 (assembly GCF_040703155.1). NCBI lineage: Bacteria > Bacillati > Actinomycetota > Actinomycetes > Kitasatosporales > Streptomycetaceae > Streptomyces > Streptomyces sp. NPDC005435. Next base: position 79,622 of record NZ_JBEXEQ010000020.1, on the reverse strand, counting down.
GTACCGAACGCGGTGGCCCGGTCCGTCGCGGCGGAACGCTCTTTCAGCACCGACGAGTTGGACTCCGCCCGGCATCGCGGGGCCCTGCTGGGCGCGGCCGGTGAGCTGGGGTTCCGGCTGCGCGGGGAGGGACAGGTCTGCCGGACGCTGACCCTCACCGTGCGCTACGCCGACCGCTCCACCACGACGCGTTGCCGCACCCTCGCCGAGCCGACCGCGCACTCGGCCGCCCTCACCCGGGCCGCCTACGGCATGTACGAGACGCTCGGCCTCCAGCGGGCCCGCGTGCGTGCCGTCGTACTGCGCGCCGAGGGGCTGGCCCCCGCCGAGCACGCCTCCCGTCAGCTCACCTTCGACCCCGTGGACGAGAAGGTCCGCCGCATCGAGGAGGTCGCCGACCGGGTGCGGGCCAAGTTCGGGCCCCGCGCGGTGATTCCGGGGACGCTTGCGGCCTGAGTGCGGCGAGTTACGCGTGTTGTGGGTGATTTGGGAGTGGCTGGAGTTCTATGGTCGGGTCCAGCCGGTCTGGTGACGGTTCCTCAGTGTGCGTGGGTGTCTGATGCGTGATGGAACTTTTTACCGACGCGTAACTTCACAGTTGCACTACTCGTCCGTAACTTGACGAGTGAACCAGCATCCCGTGATCCGGATCACAGGGTCAGTCCGTGCTCCCCCCTTGAGCCGCAAGGAGATCACACGATGCTGCCCTGGAAGCGAGCGTTCAGACCGCTCGCCGCGCTGCTCCTGGCCGCCGCACTCGCCGCCGTCCCCACCGCCACCGCCCACGCCGCGACCGCCCCCAGCTCCGGCTGGAACGACTACTCCTGCAAGCCCTCCGCCGCCCACCCCCGCCCCGTCGTCCTCGTCCACGGCACCCTCGGCAACTCCGTCGACAACTGGCTCGGCCTCGCGCCGTACCTGGAGAACCGCGGCTACTGCGTCTACTCCCTCGACTACGGCAAGCTCCCCGGTGTCCCCCTCTTCTACGGCCTCGGCCCCATCGACAAGTCCGCCGAGCAGCTGTCCGCCTTCGTCGACAAGGTGCTCGCCTCGACCGGCGCCGCCAAGGCCGACCTCGTCGGGCACTCCCAGGGCGGCATGATGCCGCGCTACTACCTGAAGTTCCTCGGCGGAGCCCCCAAGGTGAACGCCCTCGTCGGCATCGCCCCCAGCAACCACGGGACCAACCTCAGCGGTCTGACCAACCTGCTGCCGTACTTCCCCGGCGCCGAGAACCTGATCAAGGCCACCACCCCCGGCCTCGCCGACCAGATCGCCGGCTCCGCCTTCCTGACCAAGCTCAACGCGGGCGGCGACACCGTCCCCGGAGTGCACTACACGGTCATCGCCACCCAGTACGACGAGGTCGTCACGCCCTGGCGCAGCCAGTACCTGACCGGCTCCGACGTCCGCAACGTCCTGCTCCAGGACCTCTGCCCGCTCGACCTGTCCGAACACGTCGCGATCGGCCTCATCGACCGCATCGCCTTCCACGAGGTCGCCAACGCCCTCGACCCCTCGCACGCGAGCACCACCACCTGCGCGTCGGTCTTCAGCTGACCGCCGCCGGGTCCTGTCCGGCCTGAGCCGCCGGACAGGACCCGGCACGTACCGCGCGCGCCGCTCAGCGCCCGCCCCGGCCCCGGTCCGTGGAGCGCTGCCGCACCGAGAGGAACAGCGCCGCCGAACCGAGGGCCAGCACCCCGGCCCCGACGACCGCCCCGTACGAGGTGTGCGGGGCGGCGCCCGTGTCGGCGAGGTGGAGTGATGTCACCTCGGTGACAGGGGAGTCGGTACTTGGAGGGGGAGTGGCCGGAGGCGGGGTGGCCGGGCGCTGGGCCTTCCGCTCGTGCCGTTCGGCCGTCGGTGTGGCCGCCGCCTCCGCGATCCGTACGTCCGCCGGGGCGACGGGAGTTGACGCCGCAGGAGTGGGAACCGGGGCCGCCCGGTGGGTCGTCGGCGTCGGGTCCGGCGAGGGAGTCGTACCGCCGAAGTCCACGTCCTCGCAGGAGCGGAGCGGCCCCTGGCCGTCCGGGCGGTGCCACGCCGCGTACAGCACCTGTCTGCCGGTGCGCTCGGGGAGCGTGCCCGTGAACGTGTAGACGCCGCCCGACGGCATCGCGTCCGCCACCCACGCCACCGGATGCGCCACGTCCAGCGCGGACCAGGTCAGGGGCCGCGCCGGGTCGTAGCCGGACTTCGTCACGTACGCCGTGAAGCGGCCCTGGTGGCGCGTGGTCACCCGGTACGTGAACGTGTGCGGGCCGCTGTGCACTTGGGGCGTGGACCAGTCGGTGCCGACCAGGTCGAGCCCTCCGAACTCCCCGTTCCGCGCGCCGCACAGGCCGCCGTCCCGCGCGCCGTGAGCCGAGTCGGGAGTCGAGCCGTACCCCGAGCCGTGCCCCGAGTCGTGTTCCGGGCCGTGCGCCGACGCGGGACCGGCGGCCAGGGCGAGCGGGGCGAACCCGAGCACGGCCAGGGCCGCGGCCGCGCGCAGCCGGCGCATCCCCTGCCCGGGGTGAACCGAGAGCGTGGGGAAGGGCATCGGGACTCCTCGCGGCATCGCGTCGTCCGGCTGCCGGACGGCCCGGCTTCCGTGGGGGGATGTGATCTGAAACTAGCGCGTGCACAGGCGAGTTGGGCCCGTCCGGGCGGTCGGGGCCGATCTTTATGGTGCCCTTAAGGACGTGCTCAGGCTGGGCTCAGGTAGCTACGGCCCAGGGCGGCGCGAGGCCCGTTGTCAGTGGGGGGTGCCATGCTTCGGGCATGAGTGATGTGGGCGGGACGGTGGACTGGGACGGGATGGCGGCCTCCTTCGACGAGGAGCCCGATCACGGCCTGCGCGCGCCCGAGGTGCGGGGCGCCTGGGACGCGCGGTTGCGGGGATGGCTGCCCGGGCGGGCCGCCGATGTGCTCGATCTCGGCTGCGGCACCGGGAGTCTCGCGCTGCTCGCGGCCGGGCAGGGACACCGGGTGACGGCGGTCGACTCGTCTCCCGCCATGGTCGAGCTGGCCCGGGCCAAGCTCGCCGGGCGGGACGCGGTCGTGCTGCGGGGGGACGCGGCCGAGCCGCCGGTGGGGGAGGGGAGCGCGGACGTGGTGCTCGCCCGGCATGTGGTGTGGACGCTGCCCGAGCCGGAGAAGGTGGTGCGCCGATGGCGTGAACTGCTGCGGCCCGGCGGGCGGTTCGTACTGGTCGAGGGAGTGTGGGGGACGGTCGCCCCGGTCGGGATACCGGCGGACCGGCTCGCCGCGTTGCTGGAGCCGGTCGCCCGGGACATACGGGTGGAGCCGCTCTCCGGGGATCCGCTGCTGTGGGGGAAGGCCGTGGACGACGAGCGGTACGCGGTGGTGGCCACGGTGTGAGCCGCCGCCCCGCCCCGGGGCCGCCCTGTCGTGCCCTTGCCCCTGGTCCTGCTCCGCGCCTGCCCCGGTTCAGGCGCGCGGATGCGGCTCTGGTTCCGGCTGTGGCTCTGGCTCCGGCTGCGGCTCAGGCGAGGAGCGTGGTGAAGCCGTCCGTCCGGGCCAGCGTCTCCAGCGCGTCCAGGGCGGACACGGCAGCCCTCGCCGCCTGAGGGTCCGACTCCGCGAGGCCGCTCGCGGCGAACTCGTCCTCGTCCAGCCGCAGTACGTCCGCGCCGTCGGCCGGCAGCCAGAGGTCCAGGTCCAGGTCCTCGACGGACAGTCCGGCACCGGAGCGGACGGCCGGGCGGGTGATGTCGCAGTACCAGCCCTTCAGCGTGCCGTCCCCGGCGCGGACCTCCTTCACCGCGTACCACCGGTCGCGCCAGTAGTACTCGGTGAACACGTCCCCCGGCTCGAAGCGCACGAAGCCGAAGTCCCGGACGCCCTCGCCCGCCCAGGGGGCGCGGACGGCCAGCCGGATGCCGTCGTCGGAGAGGAGAACAGCCGGGTAACGGATCTTCGTACGGCCCGCCTTGGTCAGGACGACCTCCAACACGCCCGCACCGTCAGCCGAGTTCGCGGACATACTGCACCTCCGTCGCGCACGTCTCGTAGCCGAGCCACTTGTTGACGGCGAGCATCGGTCCGTTGGTCGCGTCGTTGCCGGTGAACGCCTCGGTGACACCGGCATTGCGGGCGCGGTGCAGGGAGTGCGCCTTGGCCAGCTTGGCGAGCCCGCGGCCCCGGTGGGAGCGGGCGGTGCCGGTCATGGCGGTGAAATAGCGGCCCGCGCCGTCGGTGCGGGCGGCGGTGAACGCGACCGGGCGCCCGTCGGCCACGCAGACCATGGTCAGCTCGCGGTCCAGCAGCGGGTGCTCCCACGTCTCGTCGAGCCACGCCTCGTAGTCCGAGAGGGACAGCTGCACCGCGCTCGGCTCGTCCGACGACGTCTCCGCGTCCAGTTCGAACACCGGCCGGGGATCGTCCGCGAAGTCGGCTGCCGTGCGCAGCTCCACGCCGGGCGGGGTCGCGGGCAGCGCGGGGAGGCCGCCGGCGGTCAGGTCGCGGCTCAGGAAGTGGGCGGTGCGGCCCTCGGTGTAGCCGCGCCGCTCGGCGAAGGCGCGGTTGCCGGGGGCGTCGAGGATCCAGGAGTAGGACCTGGTCGCGCCGACGGACGCGAGATGCGCCTCCCCGGTCTCCAGGAGCAGCCGGCCCGCGCCGCGCCCGGTCCGGTCGGGGCGTACGTACACGTTCACATACCCCTGGCCCGGCTCGGTGCTCTCGTGCGCGACGCTCACCTGGGCCGTGCCGATCACCTCGCCGTCCTCCTCGGCGACGAGCGCGCGGTAGTGGGCGTCCGGGTGGATGCGGGCGAGGACATGGCGGACGGATTCGGGGGTGAACAGGACGTACGGCAGGGCGAGCCGCCGTACGCGGACGAAGCCCTCCGGGTCGGCCGGGACATCGGGACGCAGGTCACGCACGAGGACGGTCATGGGCAGGCACGCTACGAGCACGCGGGGCGACGGCGCCTCCCATTTTCCGCGCGCGGAGAAGCGCGTCCGGTGGGCGCGGCGGGGCGCGGCGCGTGCGCGACAATCGGGGGGTGAGCCTGAAGATCCACGTTGATGACGGCGCCCCGCCCTACGAGCAGGTGCGCGCGCAGATTTCCGAGCAGGCACGGGCGGGTGTGCTCCCGGTGGGCTACCGGCTGCCGACCGTGCGGGGCCTGGCCGAGTCCCTGGGGCTCGCGGTGAACACCGTCGCCAAGGCCTACCGCGCACTGGAGGCGGACGGGGTGATCGAGACCCGAGGGCGCAACGGCACGTACGTCGCCGCCGCGGGTCCGGCCGCGAGCAAGGAGGCCGCGTCGGCCGCCCAGGCGTACGCGGAACGCGCCCGCCGGCTCGGCCTCCCGGAGGACGAGGCGCTGGCCGCCGTACGGGACGCCCTGCGCGCTGCCTACGGGGAGCAGGGCTAGCGGCGCGCCGTCGGCTCCGGCGTCCGGGTCACCGGCAGGCCCGCCTCGCGGGCCAGCGCGCCGAACTCCGCCGCGTCCTTCACCGCCGCGCCTCTCGGGTCGTTGTTGAAGTACGCGTACACGTCGTCCGCGCCGTCCCAGGTCGAGGCGATGCGCTCCACCCAGCTCTCCAGCGCGGTGTGCCCGTAGCGCGGCCAGGGGCGGGCGCGGCCCCGGTGGAAGCGGACGTACCCCCAGTCGGCGGTGCGCCACAGCGGGGTGACCGGGCGGGACAGCACGTCCGCCCAGCACAGCGCCGCGCCCCGGGCCTCAAGGACGCCCTTCGTCTCGGGCGTCCACCAGGACTCGTGGCGCGGCTCGACCGCGACCCGGGTGCCCTCGGGGAAGCAGGCCAGGCACGCGTCCAGCAGCGGCGGGTCCGCGCGCAGGGTCGGCGGGAGCTGGAGCAGGATCGGGCCCAGCCGGTCGCCCAGGCCCTCGGCGTGGCTCATCAGCCGGTGGACCGGCTCCTCGGGATCGCGCAGCCGCTTGATGTGGGTCAGATAGCGGCTCGCCTTGACCGCCACCACGAAGTCCGCCGGCACCCGCTCCCGCCAGGACGCGAAGTTCTCGCGGGAGGGCAGCCGGTAGAAGGCGTTGTTCAGCTCCACCGTCGCGAACAGCTTGGTGTACTCCTCCAGCCACAGCCGCGCCGGGCAGCCCGTCGGGTACACCACGCCCCGCCAGCTCTTGTACTGCCACCCCGACGTGCCGACGAACAGGGTCATACGTCCATGAAAGCACCGAAGCGGGAGTCGTACCGGTGCGGACCGGGCGCCGCCACGGACACGGACCGGGTGCCGTTACAGATACAGCCCCGCGTCCGCCCCCTCCCGCGCCCCCGGCACCGACGTCGGCCCCGTGCCCCGGCGCAGCGCGTACAGCTCGGCCAGGGTCGCGCCCTCCCGGCCGACCTCGCTCTCGTGCTCGCGGCCCTCGGCGCCGAGCCAGTCCAGCGCCTCCGGGCGCGTCAGCGGGCCCACCTCGATACGCGCCAGACAGCGGCCGGGCCGCACCACGGCGGGGTGCAGCCGCTCCAGGTCCTCGTTGGTGGTGACCCCCACCAGCACATTGCGCCCCTGGCCGAGCAGGCCGTCGGTCAGGTTCAGCAGCCGGGACAGCGCCTGGCCCGCCGTGTGCCGGGCCTCGCCCCGGATCAGCTCGTCGCAGTCCTCAAGGAGGAGCAGCCGCCAGCGGCCCTTGCCCGGGCCGTCCTCCTCGCCGATCGCGATGTCCATCAGATAGCCCACGTCGGAGAAGAGCCGCTCCGGGTCCAGCACGCAGTCCACCTGACACCAGTCCCGCCACGAGCGGGCCAGGGTACGCAGCGCCGAGGTCTTGCCGGTGCCCGGCGGACCGTGCAGCAGGAGCAGCCGGCCCGCGATGTCCTCCGGAGTCGTCTTCATCAGACGGTCCATCGCGGACGCGACCGGAGCGGTGTAGTTGGGCCGCACCTCCTCCCAGGTGCCCGCCGAGATCTGGCGGGTGGTGCGGTGCGGGCCGCGCCTCGGGGAGACGTACCAGAAACCCATGGTGACGTTCTCGGGCTGCGGCTCGGGCTCGTCGGCCGCGCCGTCGGTGGCCTGGCCGAGGATCTGTTTCGCCAGGTCGGCGGTGGTCGCGGTCACGGTCACGTCCGCGCCCCGGTTCCAGCGCGACACCAGCAGGGTCCAGCCGTCGCCCTCCGCGAGGGTCGCGCTGCGGTCCTCGTCACGGGCGACCCGCAGCACGCGGGCGCCCTCGGGCAGCAGGGTCGCGCCGGAGCGCACCCGCTCGATGTTGGCCGCGTGGGAGTACGGCTGCTCGCCCGTCGCGAAACGGCCGAGGAACAGCGCGTCGACGACGTCGGAGGGCGAGTCGGAGTCGTCGACATTGAGCCGGATCGGCAGGGCGTCGTGTGGGTTGGCGGACATGCCGCCATGATCTGTCACGGATGCCCTCCGCGCACGTCATTTCCGCCCCTTCCCGGAGGGTGTTCCCAAGACCTGCCCGACGCCCCGATTCCGCCGTTACTGTGGTTCTGATGGCACGTCATGGGTGGTACACGGGGGATCGGCGGTGGCGGCTCACCGCGCTGCTCGGCGCGGGCGTGCTCGCCCTCGCCCTGGTGGTGACCCTGCTGAACACGCTCCCCGGGCGTGGCGCGGACACCTCCGGCACCTCGCGCGACGGCGACCGCGTGCACGGCACGCCCGCCACCCCGGCCGGACGTCCCCGGCCGTCCGTGGGCTGGGGCTTCACCCACACCCAGTACAGCGCCGACCGGGGCGGCGCGGCCACCCGGCGCGTCGAGAAGCTGCTCGCGGACGACGGGGGCCTGCCCCAGGACCAGGCCATCATGGGCTGGGGTGCCGACAACCCCGAGCCGGTGAAGGGGCGTTACGACTTCGGCGCGCTCGACCGCCGCATCGACTTCGTCCGCGCCTCCCACGGCACGCCCGTGATCACGCTGTGCTGCTCGCCGGACTGGATGAAGGGCGGCGACGCCGGCGCGGGCCGCACCGACTGGAGCCAGTCCGCCCTGGAGACCGCGCCCACCCCGGACCACTACGAGGACTTCGCCCGCCTCGCCGCCACCGTCGCCCGCCGCTACCCCGACGTACGCCACTTCGTCGTGTGGAACGAGTTCAAGGGCTTCTGGAACGACTCCGAGGGCCGCTGGGACTACGAGGGCTACACCAAGATGTACAACCTCGTCTACCGGGCCCTGAAGAAGGTGAACCCCGACATCATGGTCGGCGGCCCCTACCTGGTGATGGACAGCGTCGGCACCGGACAGCAGCACGCCTCCGACACCCTGCGCGGCCCCTGGGGCGCCATGGACCAGCGGGTCCTGGACGCCTTCGCCTACTGGAACGGCCACAAGGCGGGCGCCGACTTCGTGGTCGTGGACGGCTCCAGCTACACCAACGACGAGAAGTTCCTCCCCGACGAGTTCGCCGCCACCGCCAAGTTCACCGCCGTCGGCGCATGGCTGCGCGGCCAGACCCACGGCCTGCCGCTGTGGTGGGCCGAGTACTACGTCGAGCCCGCCGACGCCGACGACCGGCGCGAGGGCTGGTCCGAGGACCACCGGCTCGCCGTCCACGCCACCGCCCTGATCGGCATGGCCGAGGGCGGCGCCGAATCCGCCTTCTACTGGAACCCCGAGAAGAAGAGCGGCACCGACTGCGCGGGCTGCCTGTGGACCCCGACCAGCGAGGCGGACGGCGGCCGCGCCCTGCCCATGTACGGCCTGCTGTCCCGCTTCCACACGGCCTTCCCGCCCGGCACCCGGTACGAGACGGTCTCCGTCGCCCGCGACGACCGGCCCAACGTACGGGTCCTCGCCAGCGACCGGACGCTCCTGGTCGTCAACACCCTGAGCCGGCCGATCAGCGCCGAAGTGGACGGCCGGCGGTTCGCGATGGGCGCCTACGAGGTGAAGTGGCTGAAGCGCTGAGCCACTTCACGTCGCAGGACCCCTCAACGCATCGCTCAGCTCATCGTCACGAACCGCTGCACCAGCGCCGCCAGGAACACCGCGAGCAGCGGCAGCGAGAACCAGAACCCCGTCTGCAGCAACCGCAGTTGGCGCACGCTCGGCCGCATCGCGACCCGTACGGCCTCCCGCGCGGTCAGCAGCAGGATCAGCAGCACGGCCGCGAGGGCGCCCACCACCGACCACGGCGTCCAGGTGACCTGCGGCCCGATCGGCCCGGGGTCCGGCTCCGGCACCGCGCCCGCGGGCCGCTCGCGCAGCGCGTACACCGTCACGTCGTCGTTGACCAGGACCCGCCGCAGCTCCCGCCGCGCGTCCAGGTTGGCCAGCAGCCGGGGCTCCCAGCTCGCCGAGTAGCCCGAGTCCAGCTCCAGATAGCGGGTCTGGCTCTCGTTGACCATCAGATACGAGTTCGGGCCCGCGTCCTTGAGCGCCGTCACCAGACCGGACACCAGCACCGGGTCGGGCGGCGCCAGGGTCGGCAGATAGTTCACCCGCTCCATGTCCCGCGCACCCCACGGCAGCGCCGGAGTCACGTCGTTCACCGGGTCGTTGCTCAGCCACAGCAGCCGTACGGTCGGCTCGTCGTGGGCGTACACCCAGTTCATCGCCGCGACCTCGCCCGGCCGGGTCCGCTCGAAGGTCTCGTTGCCCCAACGGGCCACCAGGAAGCCGCCGATCAGCAGCAGACCGGCGAGCAGCGCGGCAAGCGGCGCGAGGCTCGCCCGGTCCTTCTCCCGCTCCTCGGCGGTGGCACCGGTGCGCGGGAAGAGGGCGAGCGCACCGAGCAGGGCCGCACCCGGCAGCGCGAACATGAAGACGCGCAGCGCCATCTCGCCGCCGTACGACTGCATTCCGAAGCCGAGGAACGGCACGAAGGCCAGCACCAGCAACGAGCGCTCGCGGTACCGGTGTTCACGTCTGCGCCACCAGCCCCAGCAGGCAAGGGCCAGCACCGAGCCGGCCAGCAGCACGCGGGTGTAGAGGACCAGCTTGTGCGTCGAACTCCCGCCCTGGATACGGCCGGAGACCGAGCTGGAGACATTGCCGCCGACCCCGCCGAGACCGCCGAAGAGGTCGTCGAAGTGCCCGGACCAGTACGGCTCCGCCATGAAACCGAGCCACGCCACGACGACCACGCCGAACAGCAGCGGCAGACCGCGCAGTTCACACCGGCCCAGGACGACGAGGACGGCGACCACGCCGAGCATCACGAACGGGGTCAGCTGGTGGGCCGGGACGCTCGCCGCGAACAGACCGGTCAACACCAGCAGCAGCACGGCACGTTGACGGCGGTCGGTGGGCTCCACCTCGGCCTCGCCGGGGCGCAGCCGCGTCCAGATCACATGCGGAGGGCGGAACCACACCAGCAGGATCGCCGCGAACGCCAGATACAGCAGATAGGTGAAGCCCTGCGGGGAGAAGTAGTCCTGACCCACCCAGCCGGCCAGGACGAAGATCCACACTCCGGTCCACTTGGCCCGCCAGCTCGCCCGCAGCGACCGGGTCAGCAGGAACATCGGCGCCAGATAGGCGAGTTGGATGGCGGTCGGCCACCAACGGATGACCTCCGTCAGATCGCTCACCCCGCACGCCCGCGCCGCGAACGCCGTCACCGCGAAGAAGCCCGGCCAGCTCCAGCGGGCGTCCAGGTCGGGCACGGCGGAACCGGTGCGGTCGATGTAGTCGAGGAAGCCCAGATGCTGCCACGCCGTGGGGAAGCGCGGCTCGCTCTCGATCACCGCGGGCAGCGCGTGCAGGCTGATCACCGTCGCGAGCAGGGTGATCAGCAGCAGCGCCCGGTGTTCCCGGCGCAGCCAGAGCAGCGCGGCGAACACCGTCACCAGCAGCGCGGCCCCGGCCAGCGTCGGCAGCGGCAGCACGGAGACGAGCCCGAGCCCGCCCATCGCGTCCAGGTCGGCGTCGTCCAGGCGGAGCGCGGGCACCCAGTAGAGGAGCAGCGCGGCGACGAGGAGGCAGCCGAGGAGGAGGCCGGAGCGGGTGGGGGTGCGGCGGGGGCGGGGGCCGGGTTCGAGGCCGGGGTCGCCGTCCGCCGTGCCGGGCGTCCTGGGCGCTCGTTCCGCCTGGTCGGCGGGGGTGTGCTCGGGGGTGGTCGGATCGGGGGTGGTGGTCTCCGGCCGGCTCGGTCCGGGCCCGCCGTCCGGCCGATTCGGTCCGGGCCCGCCGTCCGGCAGTGCCGCCCCGAACGGCGCGTCCAGCTCCGCGTGCCGTTCCGGCGGCACCGGCGTACCCCCCGGCGGTGTCCCCGGCCCCGGCCGTACGTCCGGCCGTCGCTCCACGTGGTCGAAGTCCACCCGCACCCCGAGGGCGACCGTGTCCTGGTCCCGCGCCCAGCTCGGACTCCGGCGGCGTGCCGTGCCCACGGTCCTGGCCTCGCGGGTGCCCAGGTCGGCGAGGTCGCCGTCGGGGCCGGTCGCGGGGGGAGCGTCCCGCGGTCCGGAGCGGATCGTCCGCCACAGCTTCGGCGCCGCGATGGCCACGATCACCGCGAGGCTGGAGATCTCCGCGACACCCGCGCCGGTCAGCCCCATCCGGGGCAGGAGCACCAGCGTGAGCCCCAGCACCAGGGCGCACAACAGCCCCTGGAGCCAGGCGAGTCCGGCGGTACGGCTCTGCGCGCGCAGCACCGCGAAGTACGTCTCCATGACGACCCGCAGCACCGCGCCGACCGCGAACCAGCGCAGCAGCGGGGTCGCCGCGTCCGCGTAGCCCGGGCCGAAGACGCCCAGGATCCAGGGGGCGCCGACGAACAGCACCGTCGCGATCGGCAGCATGATCCGCGCCATCCGCTTGAGCGCCGCGCGGGTGTTGGCCGCGAGCCGGGCCGGGTCGTGCGAGCCCTCCACGGTCAGCGAGGCGCCCATGTTGATGGCGAGCAGATTGGTCGTGCCGCCGATGGTGGTCGTGATGTAGAAGTACGCGTTGTCCTCGCTGCTGACCTGCGAGGCGATGATCACCGGGACCAGGTAGACCACCGCGAGGGAGAACAGCGAGCCGGTGTAGTCGCCGGCCAGGAACCGGCCGATCTCCCGCAGCGACGGGGGACTGGCGTGCCCCTTCGTCGCCTCGACGTGCCGGGGCACCAGGCGCCGGAACACCAGCCAGCCCAGCGGCACCACCGAGGTGGCGATGGCCGCGACCCAGGACACGAAGACACCGGCGGCCGGGATCGCCACCGCGAACGCCACCAGCAGCCCCAGCTTCACCGCCGAGAAGACCGTGTTGCCCACCGGCACCCACGGCGCGCTGCGCAGCCCGGTCAGCACCCCGTCCTGGAGCGTGAGCAGGTTCCAGGCGACGACGGCCGCGATGAAGCCGAGCCCGTTCACCGTGCCGTGCAGGAACCGGTAGGAGGGCCCCCACTCGTTCAGCGTCAGCAGGAACACGACCGCCGCGAGCGACACGATGAGTGAACTGCCCGCGTATGTACGGAGGATGAGGCGCCCGGTGTGCCGTCCCGCGACCGGGATGAAGCGGGCGAGCGCGCCCGTGAGCGTCACCGCCGTGAGCCCGGCGAGCAGTTTCATCGCGGCGATCGCGGCCGAGCCCTGCCCGACGGCCGACTCGGAGTAGTAGCGCGCCGCGGCCAGCCAGAAGCCGAGCCCCAGGACGGCGGAGATGCCGGTGTTGAGCATCAGCGCGTAGGCGTTGCGGAACAGCGGACTGCCGCCGCCCCCGCCTCGCATGCCCGGCAGACGCAGCCGTCTGCCCGGCCGCTCGGGCGGCCCGGCGTCGGGCGCGGCGGGCTCGGTCGTGGTGGTCGTCGTGTCAGACACGGGAGCTGATGGCCTTCCGGCGGACCTGGCGTGCTCTTCGGACGAGTGCGTAACCCTTGGTGAGCGCCCGGTCCTTGGCGAAGTGCCGGGCGATCGACCGCCCTTGGACCAGCTGCTCGAACTCCTCGACGCCGGTGGTGCGGCGCACGGTGACGCGCCGCAGGGCATAGGGGCCCTGGGCGCGCCGGGCGAGCGTGTTGCCGACGGCGAGTGCCTGGGCGTACCCGGCCGCCCGCACGGCACGGCGCACCCGGCGGTCGGAGTAGCCGTACGGATAGGCGAACGACCGTGGCCGCACGCCCAGTTCGCCGGTGACGATGTCGGTGCTGCGGGCCAGCTCCCATTCCAGCGCGGTGTCGTCGAGCTGGTCGAGCTGCGGATGGCTGTGGCTGTGGCCTCCGATCTCGACCCCGGCGTCCGCCAGCGCCCGCACCTGGTCCCAGTCGAGCATGGTGTCCAGGGAACCCCCGGTGTCGTACCGCCCCCTGACCCAGCCGGTGGAGACGAACACCGTGGCCGGGAAGCCGTGTTGGGCGAGGACGGGCAGGGCGTGCCGGTGCACGCCCTCGTAGCCGTCGTCGAAGGTGATCAGCACCGGGCGGCGGGGGAGCGGGCGGCGCAGGCGCCAGTGTTCCGCGAGCGCGGCCGTGGTGAGCGGGGTCAGCCCCAAGTCACCGATGAGCGCCATCTGTTCGGCGAACGCCTCGGGTGCGACCGACAGCATCCGGGTGGCCGCGTTCGGCGCGGCGGCGACCGCGTGGTACATGAGAACCGGTACGGCCGCCTCGCTCATTCCCCCGCCTCCTTCGCCCCCGGCGCCGCCGTGATCTCTGCCCCGATCGGGGCCACGGAGAACGCCGGGGCACCTCTGCGGGCCCGTACGCTGCCGATCGCGTAGCCGCCGGCGGCCGTGAGCACGCCCGCGACGATCGCGCCCGCGCGGCCCGCGCCGCCCGACCTGCCGAGCAGCGCGTCCCGCAGTCCGCGCACCACCCCGACGGGCAACACCCGTGTCGTATACCGGCGTTCGGACTCCAGGCCCTTGCCGGCGCCGACGCTGCGGGCCACCAGTGCCTTCGACAGGCCCTCCGCGTAGGTGCGGGTGCGGAAGTAGGCGAAGCGCTCGCGGGCCTTCGGCACCCGGTGGTGGATCACCGCGCGGTCGTCGACGAGCAGCACGGCGTCCGGGCGGGCCCGGCTGAGCCGGATGCACAGCTCCGTCTCCTCGCAGCCCAGCGGGCGGCGGTCGCCGTCGCGGCCGATGCCGGTGGCGAAGCCGCCCGCCGCCTCGAACGCCGTGCGCCGGAAGGAGGCGTTGCCGCCGAGGACGTTGCGCACCCGGACCCGGCCGGGCGCCAGGCCCCGGTAACTGCAGCCGACGACCCAGTCGAACTCCTTCGGGAACCAGGCGGGGCGCCGGCCCGACGCCCACACCGGGACCGTACGGCCGCCGACCGCCAGGACGCGCGGGTCGGCGTACCCCTCGGCGAAGTGGCGCAGCCAGTGCCGTTCGGCCACGGCGTCGTCGTCCAGGAAGGCGACGACCTCACCGTGCGAGGCGGCGATGCCGGTGTTGCGGCCCGACGAGAGGCCGCGCGGACCGGCGTTGGCGAGCACGCGCACGGGACCGAGGCCGGAGGCGTCCGCCGGACCGGCGTCCTCGTCCTTGAACTCCCTTGCCAGCCGCTCCAGTAGCGCCGGATTGTGGTCCACGACGAGGAGCGTCTCCAGCGCCGGGTACGACTGCGCCCGTACCGAGGAGACCGCCGCGAGGATGTCCTCCCAGCGGTCCTCGGTGTACGCGCAGATCACGACGGAGATGCCGGGATCTCTCAAGACACCTCTCCCCGGACGGCGTTCGCGAGCGCGGCGGCCCGGCGCTCGCGGCGCAGGGCACGGCGGTTGGACCGCTCCTGGAGGATGACGCGGAGCACCCGCAGCCCGTCGCGCACGGCCCGCAGATTGCTGGCGCCGTGGATGCGCAGATACTCGTGGCTCGGGATCTCCTGCACCCTGAGGCCCGCCTTGACCACTCTGATGTTCATCAGGGTCTCGACCTCGAAGCCGGTGCAGTCGAGGTCGATCTTGTCCAGGCAGTGCCGCCAGAAGGCGTTGTAGCCGTAGCACAGGTCGGTGTAGCGGGCGCCGAACTTGCGGTTGACGACCGTGCACAGCGCCCAGTTGCCCAGCCGGCGGATCAGGGTCATGTCATCGGTGCCGCCGCCGTTGGCGAAGCGCGAGCCCTTGGCGAAGTCCGCGCCGGAGACCAGCGCGGAGACGTACGACACGATCTCGTTGCCGTCGGCCGAGCCGTCCGCGTCGACCATCACGATGATGTCGCCGGAGCAGGCCTCGAAGCCGCTGATCAGGGCATCCCCCTTGCCCTTGCCGCGCTGCCCGACGACCTTGACGCCGGGCCACAGCGAACGCGCCACCTCCACGGTGTCGTCGGTGGAGTTGCCGTCGACCAGGACCACTTCATGGATCCAGTCCGGAAGGGTCTTGAAGACGTACGGCAGGTTTTCCGCCTCGTTCATGGCGGGAATCACCACGCTGACCGGCGGAGTGATCGCCAGATGCGAGGAGATGGGCCGATAGGAGCCCGCGACCACGGGCTCGGGGCCCGGACTGGACATGGGCAGAACGGAACTCATGACGGTGTGATCCCTCTCGTCCGGTGGACCGCCCGCCCCTGGGCGGCCCGGCTCTGTGTCCGGTTCGAAAGGGGGGTCCTCATCCCCGGCACGGCGAAGTGGTCCTGTCCGTGTACGAGGACGAGCTGGCAAAGCTGCCGGTCTGCCGACGTGCGGGCAGCCGGTCGCGCGGCCCGGCCCGGTCACCTGAATCGGCCACCGGACACGGCACCCCCCTACCGCGCCCCGCTCCGGAACGTCGCGGTCCTGAGCCCTCCCCTGAACCGTGTGCGACGGGCCGATGCGGGTGAGATGTACGACGGTATTGACGATTGAACCTGAATGGCAAGGCCTGGACTTGGCCTCACGTTTTTGTTGGTCTGTCCGTTACACAACTTTGGCCCACGTTCCTCATTCCGGCAGCCGTTTCGCCGAACTCGCCTTCATACGACGGAAGATGACCAGAAAGAGCAGCAGACTCAGACCGGTCACGGCTACGATCCCGCCCCGCACCGACCAGCGGTGCAGGGCGAGCATGGCCTGCGCCACGAGCATGTCGAGGACGACCGCCCCCGCGAGTGCGGCGACGAGCCGGCCGTAGGTGTCGAGCCCGCGCAGGGCGAGCCAGACCGCCCCGGCGGGCGCGGCCAGCAGGAAGAACAGGGTCGTCGGACCGCGCAACGGCGCGTCCGCGTCGGTGAGCGCCAGCAGCGCGCCGCACACGGCGACGGCCGTGGTGGCGCCCGCGAGCAGTGAACTCACGTTTCCCGATGATGACTTGACAGAAATTGACCGCATGGGCCGACTTGCCCCCCGACGCGCCGGATGCCGGGCTTCAATGTGTCCCAGCCGTGTGCGGGCCGTCAAGACGGCCCAGTTTCGTATGCGCGTTCCCGTGACGGGTGTGAACTCCGCGCCGGAACCGCTCATGTGATGTTCCGTCAACACACCTGTAAAGCCTGCGCAATATGTGGGGCCGTGAAGTTCCTGGGCCGGTTCTGTCGAGAGATAGTTGAGAGCCAAATAGTTTTGGCATGAACACTTCCGATCAACGCGCGTAGCCGGTACCACAGTTGCGGCAGAGATCCTGCTAAAGGGAGGTTCCATGAGACGTACCCGACTTGCGGCATACGTGACTTCACTCCTCCTCGCCACCGGCCTCGGGATGGCCGGAGCCGGACAGGCCCAGGCCGCCGGTGGCGGCTACGTGGCTCTCGGCGACTCCTACTCCTCCGGAGTCGGCTCGGGCAGCTACATCAGCTCCAGCGGTGACTGCGACCGCAGCACCAAGGCGTACCCCTACCTCTGGAACGCCGCGCACAGCCCGTCCTCGTTCGCCTTCAACGCCTGCTCCGGCGCGCGCACCGACGACGTGCTCGCAGGTCAGCTCGGCTCGCTCAACTCGTCGACCGCACTGGTGTCCATCACCATCGGCGGCAACGACGCCGGCTTCGCCGACGTCATGACCACCTGCGTCATCCAGTCCGACAGCACCTGCCTGTCCCGCATCAACACCGCGCGGGCGTACATCGACTCCACGCTCCCCGGCAAGCTCGACGCCGTCTACAACCAGATCAGCGCCCGCGCCCCGTCCGCCCGGGTCGTCGTCATCGGCTACCCCCGCTTCTACCTCCTCGGGCAGAGCTGCCTCGGCCTCTCCGAGACCAAGCGGACCGCCATCAACGCCGCCTCCGACTACATCGACAGCGCCATCCAGAAGCGCGCCCAGGCCCACGGGTTCGTCTTCGGCGACGTCCGCAACACGTTCTCCGGCCACGAGATCTGCTCCGGCGACTCCTGGCTGCACAGCGTCGACTGGCTCGACATCGGCGAGTCCTACCACCCCACCGCCGCCGGGCAGTCCGGCGGCTACCTCCCCGTCCTGAACAGCGCGGCCTGACACCCACGGGTGAATCCGGCCCTGACACCGGCCCCTCGTCAGGGTGAGTTACGCATCGTCAGGGTGAGTACGAAGCCGAAGCGGAGGCCCCGTCCGACGGGGTCTCCGTCGTCGTCTTCCGGCACGTCACCGAGAACGGCACCTGATTCGATCCGGCCTTCACCGGCGAGCGCACCTCCACGCCGATCGTGTTCTCGATCGTCCCGCTGTCCGACCAGGTCGTCACGGTCACCCGCACCCGCTTGGTCCGCTCCCCGCCCTCCGCGAACGACAGCGTCCGCCAGCCGTCGTCCGGCAGCGAGCCGTGACCGAGCCGCCAGCGGTACTCCACCTGGGCGGGCACCCGCCCCACCGTGAACGTCGCCGTGAACGTGGGCGCGTCGGCCTCCGGCGGCGGACAGGTGTCGTCGTACTCCGTGTGTTCCCCCGCCACCGTGACGTGCACGGACTGCGCGGGTGTGCTCGCCGCACTGCTGGTGCGGGCGGGAGGTGGTGCGGCGGTCTTCGTGTGCCGGGTGGGGGAACGGGTCGTGGTGCTGCTGGTGGGGCTCGCGCTGGACTTGCCCTCGTCGCCCTTTTTCCCGTTTCCGCTGTTCAGGAGGGCGTACGTCAGGCCGGTCATCGCGAGGACGAGGGCGAGGACGCCTGCGATCAGGGCGACCCGCGCGCCTCGGGTGGTGGCCGGCGCGGCGGCCTGCTGGGGCCGGGTGTCCGCTCCCGTGTGCGGGGTCGCGGGCAGGGGCGGTGTGGGTGTGGGCGGCTGCGGGGTCCAGGCGGTGGGGGAGTACGGGACGGTGGGCGGCGTGTCGGTACGAGGCGTGCCCCCTGCGGCTACGAGGCGCAGGTCCTGCTCGGCGCGGCCGGCGGAGATGCGGTCGGCCGGGTCCTTGCGCAGCAGCCCCTCGATGACCGGCGCGAGCGGGCCGGCCCGGCGGGGCTCCGGCAGCTCGTCCTCCACCACCGAGCGCAGCGTGTTCAGCGGAGTGTCCCGGCGGAACGGCGAGCCGCCCTCGACGGCCGCGTACAGCAGCACGCCCAGCGACCACAGGTCCGACTCCGGGCCCGGCGTACGGCCCAACGCCCGCTCCGGGGGCAGGAATTCGGGCGAGCCGATGACCTCGCCCGTCATGGTGATGGCGGAGCTGCCCTCCACCGTGGCGATGCCGAAGTCGGTCAGCACGACCCGGCCGTCGTCGGCGAGCAGTACGTTCGCCGGCTTCACGTCCCGGTGCAGCACCCCGGCGATGTGCGCGGCGCGCAGCGCGGCCAGCACCTCGGCGCCGATCCGTGCCGCGCGGTCCGGGGGCAGCGGGCCGTCTGCCTCCAGCGCGTCCGCGAGCGAGCGGCCGCGCACCAGCTCCATCACGATCCAGGGGCGGCCGCCCTCCATCGCCACGTCGTACACCGTGACCACGTTGCGGTGCGAGATACGGGCCGCCGCCCACGCCTCGCGCTCCAGCCTGGCGTACATCCGCTCCACGTCGGAGGCGGGCAGCCCCGCCGGGGCCCGCACCTCCTTGACGGCCACGTCACGGTGCAGCACCTCGTCACGGGCGCGCCACACCGTGCCCATCCCGCCCTGGCCCAGCGGGGACAGCAGACGGTAGCGGCCCGCGATCAAGCGGTCGCGTCCCGGTTCCTCTGACACGGGCGCCCCCCACGGCATCTCGCGCGATTCCTCCCCAAAAGTAGCTCAGCCCAGGGCTGTTGCGACCCCCTTGAGCATCAATCCGGCGCCGAGAGCGACGACGGTGAGGGCGGAGGCGAGCGGAAGGGAGCGGCGGACCAGCCCCGTCAGGGGGTGCGCGGTGCGGCGCGGGTGACGGTCGAGGACCCGGTTCACCCGTGAGCCCAGCCGGACGACCGCGAAACCCGCCGCCGTCAGCGTCAGCGCGAGGCCGGCGCCGTAGGCGACCACCAGCAGCAGGCCGAACCAGGCGTGGCCCAGCGCTGCCGCGCCGACCAGCACGACGACCGCGGAGGGGCTGGGGACGAGGCCACCGGCGAAGCCGAGCAGGATCGTGCCGCGGAGGGTGGGGGCGGTGGGGTGGGAGTGGGTGTGGCCGTTGTGGGTGTGGACGAGGGAGTGGGGGTGGTGGTCGTGTACATGGGCGCCGGCCACATGTGTTCCGGCCACATGTGTTCCGCCCACGTGTGTTCCGTTCACGTGGTGCTCCTGCACATGGTGTTCGTGCACATGGCGTTCATGCACATGGGGCTCATGCACATGGTGCTCGGCCCGAGTGTGTTCGTGCCCCGCGCCCACCAGGGCCAACGGCCGGGACTCCACGTGCTGACGGGTGTGCGGGTGCGGGTGTTCGTGACCGTGCTCGTGCCCATGGTCATGCCCGTGCGCGTGTGCGTGTCCGTGCTCATGGCCGTGCTCGTGCTCGTGTCCGTGCCCATGGCTGTGCTCATGCCCGTGTGCCGCGAGTCGTCGCACCCGCCACGCCCGCCGTACCAGCGTCGCCCCCGCCACCAGCACGAGCGCGCCGCTCGCCACACCCAGCCAGGCGATCACCGAAGGGGCGGCGGCGGAGCCCGCCGTGACCAGGACGCCGAGGGCGACCACGCCGAGGGTGTGGGTGACGGTCACCGAGGCGGCGAGGGGGAGTACGTCCCGCATCCGGGCCCGGCCGCCCCGCGCGGCGGCGGCCGCGGCCATCATGGTCTTGCCGTGTCCCGGGGCGAGCGCGTGCATCGCGCCGAGCACGACCGCGATGAGCAGGGCCAGCGCGGCGAAGCCGGCCGTGAGGTGGTGGCGGGCGACGAGGTTGTTCAGGGCCTGGGTCCAGCGGTCCGCGCCGCGTGGCAGCACCGAGGCGGCGGGCGCGTCCCGCTCCGCCGACAGGGCCGCGCCGCCGGGCCGTACCGTCAGCCGGGCGGTGGAGGTGTCGGCGGGCGAGGAGAGCAACTGGGCCGGATACCGGGTGAGTTCATGGGAGACCGACTTCTCCGGCACGTCGGAGCCGGTCAGCGTCATACGGTCGCCCCGTGCGGTGATCTCCCGCCAGCCGGGCCCCGAGGACACCCCCGCGCTGTGGAAGCCGACGGTCAGCGTCGCGCCCTTGGGCAGCGGGGCCCGCTCCGCGCACTCCACGCGCAGGGTGTCGAGCCCCGCCTGCCCGGGCCGCAGCCGCGCCGTGGCCGAGGTGACGGTGAGCGCGACGGGCCGCCCGCCGACGGTGAGTTCGCTGCCCCGCGCCGCTTGCGCGCACCGCTGCCGGGCCCACTTCGCCGTGCCGAGCCGTTCGAGGTCGGGCTTGGCCTGCGTCGCCGGGATCTCCGCCAGGTCCTCCACGTGCGTGACGCGCAGCTCGCCGGGGGCAGCCACGAGACCGTCGTAGTGGTTGACGGTGAAGTTGCCGAGCGGGTGCGCGCTCGCGGCCGTCGCCGGGCCGAGCGCGAGGGCGCAGGCGCCGGTGAGGACGGCGGCGGCGAGGGTCAACGGGCGGCGGAACGAGATCACTTGGTGGCCTCCAGTGCCTTGCGGGCCGTGGCGGCGCCGAGCGGGGAGAAGCCGGGGTTGAGCTTGAGCGCGGACTTCAGCGAGGCGCGGCCGTCGCTCTTGTGGCCCGTGGCCAGCTCGATCATGCCGCGGTGGTAGCGGAAGAGGGCGTTGTGGTAGCCGGTCGCCGTGGCGCGGCGGGCGTACGGCAGGGCCTCGCGGTCGTGGCCGTTGACGTGCAGCGCCCAGGCCAGCGCGTCCGCCGTGTGCACGGTGTGGCGGCGAGCCCACTCGGCGCGGGCCGCGCGCAGGGCGGCCTTCTTGTCGCCGTGGTCGGCGGCCGCCAGCGCGGTGTCGAGGTCGGCGTCCACGCCGTTGGCGCGGGCGATCCTGATCCACGCCTCGACCAACGCGTACTGCTCGTGGGCGCGTTCACGGTCGCCGGCCGCGCCGCGCGCCTCGTACAGCTCGCCGAGCTCGACCAGCGGGCCGGGCAGCGGGTAGCGCGAGACCACGAGTTCCATGCCCTTGATCGCCTCGGCCCGGTCCCCGCTCGCCGCCTGGGCGCGGGCGCGGCCCTCCAGCGCGGGGAGGTAGTTCTCGTCGGCGGCGAGCGCGCGGGCGTAGTAGGTGAGGGCGGACTTGTAGTCGCCCTGGTTCCAGGCGAGTTGGCCGAGCTGGGCGGCCACGTAGGCGATGTCGCCCTTCGAGGTGGCCGCGCCGAGCGCCTGCTCCAGCACGCGCCGGGCCGCCGGTACCTCGCCGCGCAGCTCGCGGACGTAGGCGAACCGCGTGAACACCGGTACGCCCGGCTTGCGGGTGTCGGCGGTGTCGGCGGCGCGGGACGCCTCGCCGTACCGGCCGAGTTCCACCAGCGCGTCGATACGGGAGGACAACGCGCGTTCGCTGTACGGGTTTTCGGCGAGCGCCCGGTCGGCGTTCGTGAGCGCGCCCTTGAAGTCGTGCCGTGCGGCGGCGAGGGCCGCCTGTCCGGCCAGCGCCTGGTCACTGTGCGGGGACAGCGACAGGGAACGCTTCAGCGCGGCCTGCGCCTGCGGGTACCGGGCCGGGTCGCCCTTGGTCCGCGCCTGTTCCACATAGGCGAGCCCCAGAGTGGCCCAGCCGTCGGAATCCCTTGGCTGCGCCTTGAGATGAGCCTGCAGGGCGGCGATCGCCGCGTCCGGGTCGCCGCTCGCCAGCGCCCCCGGATCGACGGCCGCCGACACGGACATGGCGGCCACCGGCGCCTTGTCCCGCACGGCGCCGACCGCGATGGCGCCCCCGGTGAGCGCGACGGCGAGCAGCGCGGCGATCCCGGCGCGCTGTGCGACCCGCCGGCCGCTGCGGGGCGCGGCGACGGGGTCGGTGCCGACGGGGCGGGTGGCGGCGGGGTGAGCGGCGCCCTCGTCCGGCGGCAGCGCGCCCTCGGGTTCGTACCCAGCGGCCGTCTGAGGTACGGCAGTTGCCCCGGCCCCCTCGGTCACCCGCGGCCCCCCGCCACTCACGGTCTCCTCCTCGGTCGTCAACTCCCCTTCAACCGGGGTCGTTTCCTCGGTCGCTTCGTCGGAGGCCGCTTCGTCGGAGGTCGTTTCGTTCGTGCGCGGGGTCATGCCCTCTCCAAGGTCGCCGGACGGGGTCGAAAGAGGTGGGCGCGGTCCGCCGTGGGGGAGTGTGCGGACCGCGCCCGGTCGGGATTTAGTACGGGCGCTGCATACGGCGGCGCCACCAGCCGAACGCGGTGCCGATCAGCAGGACTCCGGCCGCACCCGCGGCCGCCGAACCGGCGATCAGGACCGTGTTGTTCGAGCCGCCGGAGGAGGAGGCGGGCTGGAGCGCGTCACCGAGGGCGCTGCGGACGTCGGCGCCGGCGGTCGTGCCCTTGGCGAGCTTGCCGCGCGAACCGGCCGTGGGCTCGGCGACGTACGGGAAGTACTTCTCGAACTTCTTGTCGTTCTTGTCGACCGCGTCACCCAAGTCGTTCTTGGAACCGACCAGTTCGCCCTCGACGACCTGAAGCGCCTCGTCCACGACGTCGTCGGTGAGCCGGCGGCCGTTCGGGAAGCCCGCGTTGTCCCCGTCGAGCACGCCGAGCCGCTTGGGGTGCATGGCCGGCTTGATGGAGGTGTTCAGCCGCAGCTGCTCCGAAGGCGTCACGTTCGGCGGCTGGTTGAGCCCCTTGACGCCCTTGAGGAACACGTCGACCAGGTCGTTGCGCGGCTCGGCCGGCGCCTTGATCTTGTAGATGCCCTCGATCAGCTTGGGCAGCTCGGGGTTGGTGACGTTCTTCAGGAACTGCGCGTCGTAGGCGGGCTGGGACGCGTTGAAGCGGTCCTTGTCCTTCTGCGGGTTGACGACCTCGTTGACGAGCGGGTTGCCGAGGCGCGAGACCTGCGTGAAGTAGCCCTGGGCGTTGCGCCGTTGGGTGGTGGACCAGATGCCGACGACCGGCTGGTCGGCGGACTGGCGGATCAGGCTGTTGGGCACCTGGAGGGCGATCGTGTTGACGTTGTAGCCCTTGAGGGTGTCCCGCCCGACCTCGGTGAGGTTGCCGCCGTAGAGCAGGTCGAAGACGCGCAGGTCCAGGAAGAACGGGTCGTCGGCCTGGCCCGCGAACGTCGCCGCCCCGGACGCGGACTTCTGGATCGCCTGCTCACGCAGCTTCGCGTACTCGGGCATGGACGCCTTGCCCACGTTCGACGGCGCCACCGGAGCGTTGCGGACCATCTTCGACTTCGACACGACGTGATGGTTCTTCGACCGGATCACTTCGATGTCGTACGTCTGTGTCACGTTCAGGTCGGGATCGTCCAGGCTGGTGACCGGACCGGTGTTGTAGAGGAACGTGTTCCCGTTCTTCGTGTGCGTCTTGAACGTGTACCGGAACGTCAGGTCGTCCTGCGCGTCACCGTTGCTGTCGATGTGGATGTCGTACTGCGCGTCGTCCGCGAACGTGTAGAAGTTCGGGCCGCCCGCGGGGTCCTCGAACGGGATCCAGTTCGCCACGATCGTCGTCGTGTCCGGCTTGTCCGGGCTGACGAACGCGTACAGGTCGGTGTTGTCGTACTGCGGGGTGCCCGAGATCAGCGGGGCCTCGCGGTGCGAGGAGGCGGAGGCCGCCCCGGGTGCCAGTGCGGCGGTACCGGCGGCCGCGAGCCCGCCGGCGGCCAGCGCGCCGCAGATGAGCGGTATCAGGCCCGTGCGCCTTGTGCCGCTCCTGGAGAAGAGAGGTGTCATGCCATCCGTCCTCAGTGCCAACTTGCCTTGACGGACGGGTATACGGAGCGGAGCGGGCTTTCGGATTGGCCGCCGGCGAATTTTCTTTTCCTTCTTCTCGACCCGCGTTTTCGGGCCGCGGATCCGTATCATCCGCCGGAGGTGTGCGCTCGTGCGGATGCGTGGGGTCACGGGCGGCTCCGGCTGCGGCCGGGGGCGCCAGGTGAGGGGGGCCCGGATGGAGGCGGACCGGCTTCTGGTGCGCGTGGCCGGCGGTGACCAGCAGGCCTTCGAAGAGCTGTACGCGCTGGTGTCCGGGCCGGTGTTCGGACTGGTCCGGCGTGTCGTGCGCGATCCCGCGCAGTCCGAGGAGGTCGTGCAGGACGTGCTGCTGGAACTGTGGCGCTCCGCAACGCGGTTCGATCCCGCCCGGGGCAACGCGCTCTCCTGGATCCTCACCCTCGCCCACCGCCGCGCCGTCGACCGGGTGCGCAGCGCCCGCGCGGCCGGGGAACGTGAGCAGCGCGAGGCCCTGCGCGCCGGGGAACCCGCCTTCGACCACGTCTCCGAGGAGGTCGAGGCCGCACTGGAACGCGAGTCGGTACGCCGCTGCCTGGACCGGCTCACCACGCTCCAGCGCCAGTCCGTCACCCTCGCCTACTACGACGGCTACACCTACCGCGAGGTCGCCGAACGCCTCTCGCTGCCCCTCGGCACCGTCAAGACCCGGATGCGCGACGGCCTCATCCGGCTGCGCCAGTGCCTGGGAGGTGCCGCGTGAGCCTCCTCGGCCGGCTGCTGCGCCGCGACGACCCGCACTCCCTCGCCGCGCCCTACGCGCTCGACGCCCTCGAACCCGGCGAACGGCGCCGCTTCGAGCGGCACCTCGCCTCCTGCGACCGGTGCGCCACCGAGACCCGCGCCCTCGCCGACGACGTGGTGCGGCTCGCCTGGTCCACCGCCGCCGTCCCGCCGCCCGACGCCCTGCGCGAGCGGGTGTTCGCCGCCGTCCGCGTCACCCCGCAGGAACACGTTTCCGCCCCACATGTCCGCAAGCGGGTCGCCCAGCTGCCGCCACATGTGTGGGGAGCACAGCCGCCCCCGGCCCGCCGCACGCGCCCGCTGCTGGTGCCGTTCGCCACGGTGACCGCCGCGGCCGCACTCGTCGTGGCCTCCCTCTTCGCGGTCCAGGCGAACCGCGCCGAGGACCGGCTCGCCGCCGAGCAGGCGCGGTCGCGTGAGATCGCCCACGTCCTGGCCGCGCCCGACGCCCGCGCGGCCGGCGGCAAGAACGCGCGCGGGCGCGGCATGGCCGTGATCGCCTCCGCCTCGGAGGGGCGGGCCGTCGTCACGCTGAGCGGTTACGGCACCCCGTCCGGGGGCCGCGTGCATCAGCTGTGGCTCGTGCGCCCCCACGCACAACCGCGCTCCCTCGGCCTCCTCGCGGGCGACACGCCCTTGGTCGCCAAGGGACTCGACAAGTCCTCGGCGTCACTGGCGGTGACGGTCGAGCCGGACGGCGGCTCGGCGCGCCCCACTGGCCAGCCCATTGTCCAACTCACCCTGAAATCGGTCGGATTCGGAGAGTAGTCAAAGCGGGATGATCAACCACCTTGTGGGGAAGGTGAATCCCGTGGCCGAGATACACGTGGGCCCAACCGGGACGATAGGGTTACCCTGCCCGGGCCGGGTGGATTCGTACGGGTGGGGAGTGACATGGAACAGATAACGATGCGCAGCAGGGCCAGGGTTCCTGCGATCACCTGCGGCAGCAGCGCGAGCAGTTCGCGCCTCGACCGTCATCTCTCGGTGCTGGCGGGCCCCGCCATCCCGCAGCAGAAGACGGCCGAAGCGACCTCGCTGATGCGCGAGCTGACCGCACGCGACACGGTGCACCGTCGCAGCGACCGGGGTGCGCGCGTCCGCCGCGTCTCTCTCTTCGCCCCCCTGCGCCGCCTGCGGCGCTCCCTCTTCGGCAGCCACTGACCGGACACCGGACCGCACCGGGGCTCTCTTCGAGCCCGCCCCGCGCGTCCGGTTCCGGCCCGCGTCCCTGTCGTCCCACGCTCAGGCCGTCACGCCGTCCCGGCATCACGCCGCGCTCCGCCGTCCGTCATTCCCACGGCGCGCTGCGCGGCGAACCGGCGTGCGGGCCTGGGCGTTTCCATGTCCGGCGCGGGCGCGTGTCCCGCGGGTACGTGTCCTGCGGGTACGTGTCCCGCGAGCGCGGGGAAGCCGCTGTCAGAGCAGCGCGAACTGTCCCTCGGGACCCTCTTCCTGGTGATCCAGGACCGAAGCGGGCCGGCGCACGGAGGACGGAGGTGGAAGCACCCCCACCCGGTGCAGTTCCGTCGCCGTGAGCGGTGACGTCACCTTCAACTCCGCTCGCGCCGGGGCGATTTCCGACAGCAGCGCCAGCACGGTGATCAGCTCCAGCAGCTCCGAGGTCCAGGGCTGCTGCCAGGACACGGGCCGGATCGCCGAGAGGGTGCCCGGCACCCCCGGGGCCGTGCGGGCCGCGAACCAGGCCTCCAGGGTGCGGACTTCGGAGACCTCGTGCTCCCAGGCCGAGAGCGGCACGGGGGAGACGCGCCCCTCGTCCAGGCACAGGGTCTCGGTGTCGGCGTCGTAGCTCAAGGAAGTCGGCTGGGCGGGCAACGGTGCGCGGACGTAAGGGCGTCGGCCGCCGGGCAGCTTGGGACGGTCACCGTCGCGGCGCATCAGCCAGAGCATCCGGCGGCCCAACTCCACCCCGTGTGACCAGACTTCCGCGTCCCCGGTGAGCGGGACGGTACGGTCGGGCCGGATCGCGGCCAGCGTCCACGCCACGACGTCCTCCGGCGCGGGCCGGACGCCCAGCACCCGCGCCAGCTGGTCCAACAGGCCCGGCGCCAGGTTGGGTTCGGAGCCGCCGGGGCGCCGGTACAGCGGGCGGATGCGCCCGCCCGGCAGCGTGGGCGGCAGCGACGTCGCCAGAAGGGCGTCGCCGGCCGTCTCCACCACGAACACCTGGTGCGCGTCCGCCACCCGCCACAGCTCCGGACGCGCCGCGTCGAGCAGCCGGTGGTCCGGGATCAGCCACCGCTCGTCGAACGGCGCCGCCAGCACCCGTACCGGCTCCGCACACGGCCCCGAGGCACGCGCCAGCCGCTCGGTACCGGCCGGATGCCCCGGCAACTGCGACACCGCCGACCTCGGTGACCGCGCCCGCGTCACCTCGAACAGCCCCTCGCGCTCCGCCCCTTCGGCCGCCAGCAGCTCCACCCAGCGCGCCCTCAGCGAGCCCGCGTCGGGCGCCGTCGGCCACCCCCGGCCCGGCCGCAGCGGTGCGACGGACCACGGCATGAGGTCCGCCAGCGGCGGAGCGTCGTCGTCGTACGTCACGCCCGGCATCGTACGACCTGTCCGTCCCCCGTACCCGGGGACCAGCCACACCCGCTCACGCCGGGCCCGCCCCCGCCCCCGCCCTCACGTCGCGTCCAGCGTCACCGTGAACGAGAACCGGTCCCCCCGATAGTGGATGACCGCCACGTCCAGCACCCGTCCCCGCGCGTCGTACGTGATGCCCGTGTAGTGCAGGATCGGGCTCAGGAGCGGGACTTGGAGCAGCCGGGCCGTCTCCGGGTCGGCGAGGCGGGCCTCCACCGTGTCCGTGATGCGGCTGATCTCGGCCCCCGCGACGTCGCGCAGCACCTTCGTCATCGGGTGGCGGGCGAGGTCGGCGGGGTCGATGCGGGCGGCCAGTTCGGGGCGGACGTGGTTGACGGCGTGGTTGGTGGGCTCGCCGGTGGTCTCGTCGCCGCGCAGGCGGTGGTAGACGGCGACCTCGGTGAGGCTGGGGAAGTACTCCGTGAGGGCCGTCGGCACGGGGACACGGCGGTGGTCGAGGAGTTCGGTGGTCATGCCGGACTGCTGGGCCACGATCGCGTCGACCGAGCCCAGCAGCCGGACCGGGGTCCCGCGCCGGGCGTCGGGTTCGATGAAGGTGCCGCGGCGGCGGTGGCGGCTGATCAGGCCCTCGTCCTCCAGCTCCTTGAGGGCCTGCCGCATGGTCAGCACGCTCACTCCGTAGTGCCGCGCGAGGTCCTCCTCGGTGGGCAGGCGCAGCGGGTCCTGGGGCGAGCGGCCGAGGATGGAGGCGCGCAGCGACTGCGACACCTGATACCAGAGCGGCAGCTTGCGGTTCAGGACGATCGAATCCGGAGCGAAAGAGGTCACGCGGCTATCCGTACCTGTCGGAGAGGATCAGCGCAATGGAGTGGCCAGGACGGGTCAGGGCGAGGTCAGGGCGCCCTGAAGTGCCGCTCCAGCCCCTGCCACACATCGTCGTAGCGCCGCTGGAGATGGTCCGCTCCGGCCGCGTGCGGGGTGAGCGTGACCGGCCAGCGCGTCTCGAACATGAAGGCCAGACCGTCGTCGATCCGCTGCGGCCGCAGCTCCGCCGCGCTCGCCTTCTCGAAGGTCTCCCGGTCCGGGCCGTGCGCCGACATCATGTTGTGCAGCGAGCCGCCGCCCGGCACGAAGCCCTCCGCCTTCGCGTCGTAGGCGCCCTCGACCAGGCCCATGTA
Source organism: Streptomyces sp. NPDC005435 (assembly GCF_040703155.1). Taxonomy (NCBI): domain Bacteria; kingdom Bacillati; phylum Actinomycetota; class Actinomycetes; order Kitasatosporales; family Streptomycetaceae; genus Streptomyces; species Streptomyces sp. NPDC005435. The sequence goes on along the minus strand of NZ_JBEXEQ010000020.1, from coordinate 51,157 downwards.
CTCGCTCATCACGTTCCGGTGGAAGTACGGCGGCCGGAAGGTGTCCTCGCCCACCAGCCAGCGCGGCGCGAACACCACGAAGTCCACGCCGGCCAGCCCCGGGGTGTCCGACGGCGAGGTCAGCACCGTGAAGATCGACGGGTCCGGGTGGTCGTAGGAGATGGTGCCGATCACATTGAACCGGCGCAGGTCATAGGTGTACGGCACATAGTTGCCGTGCCAGGCGACCACGTCGAGCGGGGAGTGGTCGTACGTGGCCGTCCAGAGGTTGCCGCAGAACTTGTTCACCACCTCCACCGGACCCGTCTCGTCCTCGTACGCCGCGACGGGCGCCCGGAAGTCGCGCGGGTTGGCGAGACCGTTGGCGCCGATGGGGCCGAGGTCCGGGAGGCGGAACGGCGCACCATAGTTCTCGCACACATATCCCCGGGCGGCCTGGCGCCCCCCGCCGTCGGACTCGGTGTCCAGCAGCTCCACACGGAAGCGCACCCCACGCGGGATGAGCGCCACATGTCCGGGCTCCACATGGAGCCGCCCGAACTCGGTGTGGAGCAGCAGCCCGCCCCGCTCCGGCACGATCAGCAGCTCGCCGTCCGCGTCCGAGAAGACGCGCTCCATGGAGGAGTCGGCGTGGTAGAGGTGCACGGCCATGCCGGTGCGCTGGGTCGCGTCGCCGTTGCCGCCGAGCGTCCACAGGCCGGCGAGGAAGTCGGTCCCGGCGGGCGGCTCGGGCAGCGGGTTCCAGCGCAGCCGGTTCGGGTCCGGCACGGTCTCGGTGAAGGGCGCCGTACGGAGCGCGCCGTTGCCGGTGCGGGTGAACTCCGGGTGCGCGGCGGAGGGGCGGATGCGATACAGCCAGGAGCGGCGGTTGTGCGCGCGGGGCTCGGTGAACGCCGTACCGCTCAGCTGCTCCGCGTACAGCCCGAGCGGCGCGCGCTGCGGGGAGTTGCGACCCTCGGGCAGCGCGCCCGGCACCGCCTCCGAGGCGTGTTCGTTGCCGAACCCGGTGAGATACGACAGTGCCTCGGCGGTCTTCCGCGCGTCCGCGCCCATGATCGCTCCCTCGCGCCCGGGACGCGCTCCGTCGGCCGCCCCATTCCTCTGCATCACCGTAGGAATGAGCGCGCCCCGGCGCAAGGGGGCGCGCTTCACCAGAACCCCGTGGCGAGGCATCATGTGGCCGTGCCCCATGCGACATCGCTCCGCCGCGCGCCCGTCCAGCGGCGCAGCGCCGAACGGCTGACCCGAATCCTCGACGCCTGCGCCGCACTCCTCGACGAGGTCGGCTACGACGCGCTGAGCACCCGCGCCGTGGCCGAACGCGCCGGAGTCCCCATCGGCTCCGTCTACCGCTTCTTCGGCAACAAGCGCCAGATGGCCGGCGCCCTCGCCCTGCGCAACCTCAACCGCTACACCGAGCGCGTCACCGGGCGGCTGGAGCAGACCCGCAAGGGCGACTGGCGGGCGGCGATGGACGTGGTCCTGGACGAGTACCTGAGCATGAAGCGCACCGCGCCCGGCTTCGGCCTCGTCGACTTCGGCAACCAGATACCGGTCGGCACCCGCCAGTCGGCGCCCAACACCCGGGTCGCGGACCGGTTCACCGACCTGCTCTCCGGCCATCTGGGCCGCACCCCGGACGACGAGCTGCGCCGGGTCTTCCTGGTGGCCGTGGAGAGCGCCGACACCCTCGTCCAGCTCGCGTTCCGGATGGACCCGCGCGGGGACGCCGCGATCATCGCCGAGACGCGGGAGCTGCTGCGGGCCTATCTGAGCCGCGTACTGGACTGAACCGGCCGGTCTCGCGCACGGGTCTCCCCACCATGCCAACCGGTCGGTATGCTCGCCCCCAGCCCGTCGGCCAGGTCCAGGTCCAGCGTTCAGGTCCGCGTCCAGGCTCCGGGAGGCAGCGCCGCCGACCCCTCCGGGAGGACCCGTGTCCCGCACCGCCCTGCGCATCTGCCCTCTGTGCGAGGCCACGTGCGGACTGACCCTCACCATCGAGGGCGCCCGCGTCATCGGCGCCCGGGGAGACCGGGAGGACGTCTTCAGCAAGGGGTTCATCTGCCCCAAGGGCGCCGCCTTCGGCGCCCTGGACGCCGACCCCGACCGGCTGCGCACCCCGCTCGTCCGGGTCAACGGCGAGCTGCGCGAGGCCACTTGGGAGGAAGCCTTCGAGGCGGTCGCCGCCGGACTGCGCCCGGTCGCGGAGCGGTACGGGCGCGACGCGGTCGGCGTGGTCCTCGGCAACCCCAACGTGCACACCGTGGCGGGCGGCCTCTACCCGTCCGTGCTGATCGGCGCGCTGCGCACCCGCTCCGTGTTCACCGCCTCCACGGTCGACCAGATGCCCAAGCACGTCTCCAGCGGCCTCCTCTTCGGCGACCCGAACGCCATCCCGGTACCCGACCTCGACCACACCGACCATCTGCTGCTCATCGGCGCCAACCCCCTGGAATCCAACGGGAGTCTGTGCACCGCCCCCGACTTCCCCGGAAAACTCAAGGCACTTCGCGCCCGCGGCGGACACCTCACCGTGATCGACCCGCGCCGCACCCGCACCGCCCGCCTCGCCGACCGCCACATCGCCGTGCGCCCCGGCACCGACGCCCTGCTGCTCGCCGCGCTGGCCACCACCCTGTTCGAGGAGAAGCTGACCGACCTCGGCGACCTCGCCGCACACGTCGAAGGACTTCCCGAACTCCGCGAAGCGCTCGGCGACTTCACCCCCGAGGCGGTCTCCGGCGCCTGCGACGTCGACGCCGGCCTCATCCGTGAACTCGCGCGCGAACTCGCCGCCGCCCCGACCGCCGCCGTCTACGCCCGCATCGGCAGCTGCACCGTCCCGCACGGCACCCTGGCCAGCTGGCTCGTGGACGTGCTCAACACCCTCACCGGCAACCTCGACCGCCCCGGCGGAGCCCTCTTCCCGCAGGCCGCCACCGACCGCACGCCCCGCCCCGCCGGCCCCGGGCGCGGCTTCACGCTCGGCCGCTGGCACTCCCGCGTACGGGAACTGCCCGAGGCCAAGGGTGAGTTGCCGCTGTCCGCGCTCGCCGAGGAGATCGACACCGCGACCGTGCAGGGCGAACCGCTGCGCGCCCTCGTCGTGATCGCGGCCAACCCGGTGCTGTCCGCCCCCGACGGCGACCGGCTCGACAAGGCCCTGGAATCACTGGACTTCATGGTCGCCGTCGACCCGTACCTCAACGAGACCTCCCGCCACGCCGACGTCGTCCTGCCCCCGCCCCCGCCCGCGCAGAGCCCCCACCACGACTTCGCCTTCAACACCCTCGCCGTCCGCAACCAGGTCCGCTACAGCCGCCCCGCCGTCCCGCTGGAGCCCGGCCGCATGGCCGAGACCGAGATCCACGCCCGCCTCGTCCTGGCCGCCATGGGAATGCCCGAGGCCGACCCCGGCGCGGTGGACGCCATGGTCGTCGAGCAGACCCTCGCCAAGGCGGTGAAGGAGCCCCACTCCCCGGTCCACGGCCAGGACCCGCACGCACTCGCCGCCCGCCTCACCGGCGACGACGGCCCCGAGCGGCGCCTGGACCTGATGCTGCGCCTCGGCCCCTACGGCGACGGCTTCGGCGCCGACCCGGACGGCCTCACCCTCGCCCGGCTCCTCGCCCACCCGCACGGCATCGACCTCGGCCCGCTGCGCTCCCGTCTGCCCCAGCCGCTCAAGACGGTCAGCGGCAAGGTCGAGCTGCTGCCCGCCCCCATCGCCGCCGACCTGCCCCGGCTCCGCCAGGCCCTGCGCGAGCGGCCCGCCGGACCGGTCCTCGTCGGCCGCCGCCATCTGCGTTCCAACAACAGCTGGCTGCACAACCTCCCCGCCCTCACCGGCGGCACCAACCGCTGCACCCTCCACCTCCACCCCGAGGACGCGGCCCGGCTCGGCGTGCGCGACGGGGAACCCGTACGGGTGAAAGGCGCCGGGGGAGAGGTGACGGCGCCCGCCGAGATCACCGACGGCATCCGGCCCGGCGTGGTGAGCCTCCCGCACGGCTGGGGCCACGACCGCCCCGGCACCCGCCAGGGTCACGCCGCCGCCCAACCCGGCGTCAACGTCAACCAGTTGCTCGACGGCACCCTGCTCGACCCGCTCTCCGGCAACGCCGTTCTCAACGGCATACCCGTCGAGCTGGCCCGCGCGGCCGTCCCCGGACCCCGGTGACCGCCCCGGAACCCCTGGCGGCCGAAAACTAACGCCGCTAGTTTGTTTCCCGGGCCGCCCCGCACCACGCTGGAGCACACGCCGCACGCCGGACCCGCCGGGAGGAACACCATGAAGGCACACGACGGTCTCTACATCGACGGCGCCTGGCGCCCCGCAGCGGGCCGGGACGTCATCGAGGTGGTCAACCCGGTCGACGAGCAGGTCATCGGCCGCGTCCCGGCCGGGGACGCCCAGGACGTGGACGCCGCCGTACGCGCCGCCCGCGCCGCGCTCCCCGACTGGGCGGCCACGCCGCCGGCCGAGCGCGCGGCCCGGCTCGCCGCCCTGCGCGACGCACTGGCCGCCCGCGCGGACGAGTTCACCGAGACGATCGCCGCCGAACTGGGCGCCCCGCCGGACTTCGCGCGGACCGTGCAGGCCGGGCTGCCCGTCGCGGTCGCCGGGTCCTACGCCGAACTGGCCGCCACCCACCCCTTCGAGGAGAAGGTCGGCAACTCCACCGTCCTGCACGAGCCCGTGGGCGTGGTCGCCGCGATCACCCCCTGGAACTACCCCCTGCACCAGATCGTCGCCAAGGTCGCCCCCGCGCTCGCCGCCGGCTGCGCGGTCGTCCTCAAGCCCGCCGAGAACACCCCGCTGACCGCCCAGCTCTTCGCGGAGGCCGTGCACGAAGCGGGCGTACCCGCCGGGGTGTTCAACCTCGTCACCGGCCTCGGCCCGGTCGCCGGACAGGCCCTCGCCGAACACCCGGGCGTCGACCTCGTGTCCTTCACCGGCTCCACGGCGGTCGGCCGCCGGATCGGCGCGGCGGCCGGAGCGGGCGTCAAGCGCGTCGCGCTGGAACTCGGCGGCAAATCGGCCAATGTCATCCTGCCGAGCGCCGACCTCGCCAAGGCGGTCAAGGTCGGCGTCGCCAACGTGATGGCCAACTCCGGCCAGACGTGCAGCGCGTGGACCCGGATGCTGGTCCACCGCGACCAGTACGAGAAAGCCGTCACGCTCGCCGCCGGGTTCGCCGCCAAGTACGGCGACCGCATCGGCCCGGTCGTCAGCGAACGCCAGCGCGACCGGGTGCGGGGCTACATCGAGAAGGGCGTCGCCGAGGGGGCCCGGCTGGTCGCGGGCGGCCCCGAATCCCCGCGCGAACAGGGGTGGTTCGTCAGCCCGACCGTGTTCGCGGACGTCACCCCGGACATGACCGTCGCCCAGGAGGAGATCTTCGGCCCGGTCCTCGTCGTCCTGCCCTACGACGACGAGGACGACGCCCTGCGTATCGCGGACGGCACCGTCTACGGCCTCGCCGGCGCCGTCTGGGCCGGTGACGAGGAGGAGGCCGCCGCCTTCGCCCGCCGGATGCGCACCGGCCAGGTCGACATCAACGGCGCCCGCTTCAACCCCCTCGCCCCCTTCGGCGGTTACAAGCAGTCCGGAGTCGGCAGGGAACTCGGCGCGTACGGACTGGCCGAGTACCTCCAGACCAAGTCCCTCCAGTTCTGAGGAAGTCGGTGACCATGACCGTACGAGCCGCCGTCCTGCCCGCCGTCGGCGAACCCCTGGAGATCACCGGCATCGAGCTGCCCGCACCCGGCCCCGGCCAGGTCCGCGTCCGCCTCGCCGCCGCCGGGGTCTGCCACTCCGACCTCTCCCTGGCCAACGGCACCCTGCGCGTCCCCGTCCCCGCCGTCCTCGGCCACGAGGGCGCCGGGACCGTCGTGGCCGTGGGGGAGGGGGTGACCCATCTGGCACCCGGGGCGCCCGTGGTGCTCAACTGGGCGCCCGCCTGCGGAGATTGCCCCGCCTGTGCGCGCGGCGAGGTCTGGCTGTGCGGCAACGCGCTCAACGGCGCCGCCGCCGTCCACGCCCACACCGCCGACGGCACCGCACTCCATCCCGGACTGAACGTGGGCGCGTTCGCCGAGGAGACGGTCGTCCCCGCCTCCTGCGCGCTGCCCCTGCCCGACGGCATCCCGCTCACCGACGCGGCCCTCCTCGGCTGCGCCGTCCTCACCGGCTACGGCGCGGTCCACCACTCCGCCCGCGTCCAACCCGGGGAAACCGTCGCGGTGTTCGGGGTCGGCGGCGTCGGACTCGCCGCACTCCAGGCCGCGCGCATCGCGGGCGCGGCACGGATCGTCGCCGTCGATGTCTCCGCCGACAAGGAGGAGTTGGCGCGTGGCGCGGGCGCCACCGACTTCCTCCTCGCCTCCCCGCAGACGCCCCGCGAGATCCGTGCCCTCACCGGCGGGGAGGGCACGGACGTGGCCGTGGAGTGCGCGGGCGTGGCCACCGCCATCCGCGCCGCCTGGGAATCCACCCGGCGCGGCGGCCGCACCACGGTCGTCGGCATCGGCGGCAAGGACCAGCAGGTCACCTTCAACGCCCTCGAACTCTTCCACTGGGGACGGACGTTGTCCGGCTGCGTCTACGGCGACTCGGACCCGGCCCGCGACCTCCCGGTCCTCGCCGAACACGTCCGCGAAGGCCGGCTGGATCTCAAGGCGCTGGTGACGGAACGGATCACCCTGGACGGCATCCCCGCCGCCTTCGAGAACATGCTCGCGGGCAAGGGCGGCCGCTCCCTGGTGCTCTTCGAGGACGCCGGCTGACTCGCGCGGATCAGACTCCCTGACCCCAGCGGATCAGGCCTCCTCGGGCCGCCGCCCGGCCACGGGACCGGCCGCCGGCTCCACCACCGGCTCCCCCTCCGGCCCGGCGGCGCCCCCGACCCGCACCAGCCGCGCCCGCGCCCCGGACCGCGACACCGCCACGCCCGCCAGGCACAGCACCCCGCCCACCAGCGTGAACGGCCCCGGCACCTCGTCCAGCACCAGCCAGGACAGCAGCACGACCAGCGCGGGGACGGCGTACGTCGTCGCGCCCATCCGCGAGGCGGTCGTACGGGCCAGCGCGTACGCCCAGGTGGTGAAGGCCAGGGCGGTCGGGAAGACGCCGAGGTACACCATGTCGAGGGTGGCCGTGAGCGGCGCCCGGGACGCCTCCGTCACCAGCTGACCCGCGAACGGCAGGCAGCACACCGCTCCGACCAGGCAGCCGAACGTCGTCACCTGCAAGGCGCTGGCCGAGCCGAGCGCGGGCTTCTGCGAGACCACACCGCCCGCGTAGGCGACCGCCGCGAGCAGGCACAGCACCACGCCGAACACCGAGGAACCGCCGCCCCCGGACGACATCGACAGCCCCACGACCACCGCGCCCGCGAACGACACCGCCATGCCCGCGAGCAGCCGGGGCGGTATCGGCTCACCGAGCAGCCGGGTGCCGAGCAGGGCGATCAGCAGCGGGCCCACGTTCACCACGAGCGCGGCCGTACCGGCGTCCACCTGCCGTTCGCCCCAGTTGAGGACCACCATGTAGAACCCGAACCACAGCACCCCGGAGATCAGGATGCCCCGCCAGGCGGCACGTGGTGGCCATCCCTCGCGCCGCAGAAGACACAGCGCGCCCAGCGCGACACTCCCCGCGAGCAGCCGCCCGAGCGCCAGCGCCCCCGGCGAATAGGCGTCCCCCGCCGCCCGGATCGCCACGAAGGCGGAGGCCCACAGCACGACGGTGACAACGGCGGCCGCGGTGGGCAGCACGGACCGGGACGAGGACACGTTCATCAAACTCCTTGGAAAGAAGGGAACTTCACGGCTGACGGCACCCGCACCCGCACGTCATCCCACCGAAACCCCGAGCAACTCGGAAAACTTCCGCGCCCCCGTCGCAGTGGCCCGCACCGCGCGCCCCGACCCGATCCGCTCGCACCACCCCGACTCCAGCGCGTGCCGGCACAGCGCCGCCCCCGCCGCCCCGGCGAGATGCGGCCGCCGCTCGGTCCAGTCGAGGCAGGAACGGGCCAGTGGCCGCCGCCCGGAGCGGTCCAGCTCGATGCCGGCCGCGCCGAACCACTCAAGTCCCGCCTCCGTCAGCGCGAACCCGGTGTCCTGGCGCAGCAGCCCCCGCGTGGTGAGGCCGTCCGTGAGCGTGATGCCGAGGTGCCCGGCGAGATGGTCGTAGCAGGTGCGGCCCCGCGCCATCGCGGCCCCGGCGCTCGACTCCCGCAGTGTGCGCGGCCGTTGGCCCACCGCGTCCGCCGGGAGCCGCGCGGTCAGGTCCTCGATCAGCTGGGCCACCTCGGGCCCGGCGAGCCGGACGTAGCGGTGTCGGCCCTGGCGTTCCTCGGCCAGCAGACCGCCCGCGACCAGCTTGCCCAGATGCTCGCTGAGCGTGGACGCGGCCACACCCGCGTGCCGGGCCAGCTCACCGGCGGTCCACGCCCGCCCGTCCAGGAGGGCGAGCAGACACGCGGCCCGCGTCTCGTCCGCGATCAGCGCGGCGAGGGCGGCGAGTCCGGGTGCCCGGGGGGCCTTGGCGGTCATGCGTTCCAGCATGGGGGACGGACACTTCGGCGCCCACCGAAGGAACGCGCGCCGAGACGGAACCCGAGACGGAACCCGAGACGGAAAGACCGCCCCCGGATCAGACCGCCCGCCCCACCCCCGCGAACTGCCCCTCCAGCCCGTCGAGCAGCGCCGCGAGCCCCGTCTCGAAGGCCCGCTCGTCGATCTTCTCCTGCCGGTCGGCGAGGAGATGCGCCTGCCCGAGATGCGGATAGTCGGCGGGGTCGTACGCGCTCTCGTCGTCCACGAACCCCCCGGCGAAGGAGCCCAGCGCGGAGCCCATGATGAAGTACCGCATCAGCGCGCCGATGGAGGTGGCCTGCGCCGGGGGCCAGCCGGCCGCCACCATCGCGCCGTAGACCGCGTCGGCCAGCCGCAGCGCGGCCGGGCGGCGGCCGGGGCCGCGCGCGAGGACCGGGACGATGTTGGGGTGCTCGCGCAGGGCGGAGCGGTAGGAGACGGCCCAGTCGCGCAGCGCGGTCCGCCAGGGGCGCCCGTCCTCGAACATCGACAGGTCCACCTGCGCGCTCACCGAGTCCGCGACCGCCTCCAGGATCTCGTCCTTGGTGCGGAAGTGGTTGTAGAGCGAGGGCCCGCTCACGCCGAGCTCGGCGGCGAGCCGCCGGGTGGAGACAGCGGCGAGCCCTTCGGTGTCCACGAGTTCCCGCGCCGCCGTGACGATCCGGTCGGTGCTGAGGAGGGGCTTGCGCGGTCGGGCCATGGCGCACATAGTAGGGCTGCCACGAGAAACTAGCAGTGCTAATTTAACGCGGGTCCGGCGCGGCCCGGTGTGAGGTGATCGCATGGTGAACCTGGAGCTGAGCGAGGAGCAGGCCGCCGTGCGCGGCCTGGCCCGGGACTTCGTCGCGCGCGAGATCACGCCGTACGCGGCCGCGTGGGACCGCGCCGAGGAGGTCGACCGGGGCATCGTCAAGAAGCTCGGCGAGGTCGGCTTCCTCGGGCTGACCGTCCCGGAGGAGTACGGCGGCTCGGGCGGCGACCATCTCGCGTACTGCCTGGTCACCGAGGAACTGGGGCGCGGCGACTCCTCGGTGCGCGGGATCGTCTCCGTCTCCCTCGGACTGGTCGCCAAGTCGATCGCCGCCTGGGGCGACGAGGAGCAGAAGCGGCGCTGGCTGCCCGGGCTCACCTCCGGCGCGTACGTCGGCTGCTTCGGCCTGACCGAGCCCGGCACCGGCTCCGACGCGGGCAACCTCACCACCCGGGCCGTACGCGACGGCGGCGACTATGTGATCAACGGCGCCAAGACGTTCATCACCAACGGCACCTGGGCCGACGTCGTCCTGCTCTTCGCCCGCTCCACCGGCGCCCCCGGCCACCGGGGCGTCTCCGCCTTCCTGGTCCCCGCCGACACCCCCGGCCTCACCCGCCGCGCCCTCCACGGCAAGCTCGGGCTGCGCGGCCAGGCCACCGCCGAGCTGGTCTTCGAGGACGTGCGGGTGCCCGCCTCCGCGATGGTCGGACCGGAGGGCAAGGGCTTCTCCGTCGCCATGTCCGCGCTCGCCAAGGGGCGGATGTCGGTCGCGGCGGGCTGTGTCGGCATAGCCCAGAGCGCCCTGGACGCGGCCGTGGCGTACGCGGGGGAGCGCGAGCAGTTCGGCAAATCCATCGCCCACCACCAGCTCGTGCAGGAGCTGATCAGCGACATCGCCGTGGACGTGGACGCGGCCCGGCTGCTCACCTGGCGGGTCGCGGACCTGATCGACCGGGGGCAGCCGTTCGCCACCGAGTCCTCCAAGGCCAAGCTGTTCGCCTCCGAGGCCGCCGTGCGCGCCGCCTCCAACGCCCTTCAGGTCTACGGGGGTTACGGCTACATCGACGAGTACCCGGCGGGCAAGCTGCTGCGCGACGCCCGCGTGATGACCCTCTACGAGGGCACCAGCCAGATCCAGAAGCTGCTCATCGGGCGTGCGCTGACCGGTGTTTCGGCGTTCTGAGCGGACCGAGGGCAGCCCTTTTCTGAGTATCCGTACTGAGTACGCGGGCGGATGTGCCACGGGCCGCGTCCGCCGACACTCGTGCCATGAACGAATCACCGGTCAAGCAGCAGAGCACGGCGGCCTTCTACGGGCAGGCCGTCGCCTCCTTCGCCGTCGCCATGACGGCCACCGCCATCGGTATCGTGCGGCTGGACGCCGACGCCTGGGTGCGGAGTTTCCTCGCCATCGCCGTCCTGTACCTCGTGACCTCCGCGTTCACCCTCGCCAAGGTGATCCGGGACCGGCAGGAGCTGGGGCAGATCGTCAGCCGGGTCGACCAGGCGCGGGTGGAGAAGCTGCTCGCGGCGCACGACCCGTTCGAGAAGCTGTGAGCCCCAGGCCGCTGTGCGGGCGCCTACGCTAAGCGGTCGCTCACCTTCGGCGGTATGGTGGTGCTCCTGTCAGCGAGAGGGGCCAGTGAGCGATGAGTACGGCGGAGGAGACGGCCGGCGCCGAGATGGAGCCGTGGGCCGAGGTCACCCCTGACGCGGCCCGGCGCCTGCTCGTCGCCGCCGTGGAGGCCTTCGCCGAGCGCGGCTACCACGCGACGACGACCCGCGACATCGCGGGCCGCGCGGGCATGAGCCCGGCCGCGCTCTACATCCACTACAAGACCAAGGAAGAGCTGCTCCACCGCATCAGCCGGATCGGCCACGACAAGGCGCTGGACATCATGCGCACGGCCGCCGGGCGGGAGGGCAGCGCCACCGAGCGGCTCGCCGACGCGGTCGGCTCCTTCGTACGCTGGCACGCCGGACGGCGCACCACCGCGCGGGTCGTGCAGTACGAACTGGACGCGCTCTCGCCCGACGCGCGCGCCGAGATCCTCGCGCTGCGCCGCCAGGTGGACGCCGAGGTGCGCGGGATCATCGAGGACGGCGTGGCCGCGGGCGAGTTCGACGTGCCCGACGTCCAGGGCACCACCCTCGCGGTGCTCTCGCTCTGCATCGACGTGGCCCGCTGGTTCAACGTGGACGGACCGCGCACCCCGGAGCAGGTCGGCGCGCTCTACGCCGACCTGGTGCTGCGGATGGTGGGGGCGCGATGAGCGCGCCCCGCGCCGTCCGCGCGCCCCGCGCCGCCCGTCAGGGGTCCGTACGACGCCGTACCGGTCAGAAGTAGTACCGGGACACCGACTCCGCCACGCACACCGGCTTCTCGCCGCCCTCGCGCTCCACGGTGAAGGCGACCGACACCTGGACCCCGCCGGGCACGTCCTCCACGTTCGTGATCGTCGCGGTGGCGCGCAGCCGGGAGCCGACCGGCACCGGGGCGGGGAAGCGGACCTTGTTCGTGCCGTAGTTGACGCCCATCTTCACGCCCTCGACCGCGATGAGCCGCGGCCCGAACAGGGGGAGCAGCGAGAGGGTGAGATAGCCGTGCGCGATGGTCGTGCCGAACGGGCCCGCCGCGGCCTTCTCCGGGTCGACGTGGATCCACTGGTGGTCCCCGGTGGCCTCGGCGAACAGGTCGATCCGCTTCTGGTCGACCTCCAGCCAGTCGGTGTGGCCCAGCTGCTCGCCCACGGCCGCCTTCAGCTCGTCGGGGGAGGTGAAGGTCCTCGGTTCTGCCATGTTCCCGGCCTCTCGCTCGCGTCACTCTCGCGTCTCTAAGCAACTGCTTAGCATGGTCGGCGCCGGGGCACCTGTCAACGGACTCCGCGCGGCGGGTCGGTAGGCTCTGAGGAGTGTCCCGCATTCCCGAGAAGGTCCACGAGCTGACCGTCGGCCAGCTGTCCGCGCGCAGCGGCGCCGCCGTCTCCGCGCTGCACTTCTACGAGGCCAAGGGGCTGATCCACAGCCGGCGCACCTCCGGCAACCAGCGGCGCTACGGCCGGGACACCCTGCGCCGCGTCGCCTTCATCCGCGCCGCCCAGCGCGTCGGCATCCCGCTCGCCACGATCCGCGAGGCCCTCGCCGAACTCCCCGAGGAACGCACCCCGACCCGCGAGGACTGGGCCCGCCTCTCCGAGGCCTGGCGCACCGAGCTGGACGACCGCATCGCCCAGCTCAACCGCCTCCGCGACCACCTCACCGACTGCATCGGCTGCGGCTGCCTCTCCCTCAAGAGCTGCGTCCTGTCCAACCCGGACGACATACACGGCGAACAGCAGGCGGGCTCACGCCTGATGCGGGAGAAGCGCTGACCGTCGAGTGAGGGCGCTGGGTCTACCCTCGCGGCGTCGTGCGTATGCGAAGGGCCGGACGCTTTGGCCGATTGTGTTCGACGCAAGAGGGCGTAATCGGTCAAGACTTTGAGGTGTCTTCGAACCCCTCCCAAGAGAAACCTTTCTGCGTCAATACTGTCTCCGCTCACCACCAACCGGTGTGAGCGCTGACCGCAGCGGAGGTGTTTCAAGATGCGCAAGATGGTTCTGACCGGTGCCCTGTTCGCACGCCTGACCCGCAAGGACCGCCTGACTCTGCCGTACCTCTACTACTGACCGGTGACCGTCACCCACTACTGACCGGTGACCGTGGCGGCCGGGCTCCCGCGCGAGTGCGCCGGGGCCCGGCCGCCGGGTCCGGAGCGTGTTGGAGGAGCCATGGCGGCAACGGACGTCGGTGCCACCGAGATACCCGGGCCCGCGGGCGACCGGCTGCTGGGCAACCTGCAGTCCTTCGCCACGGACCCCCTCGCCTTCCTGACCCGGTGCGCGCGAACCTACGGAGACGTGGTGCGCATCGGGGAGCAGAACGTACTGCTCACCCACCCCTCCTACGTCGAGCGGGTGCTGGTCGACCGGGCGTCGTCGTTCGTGAAGCGGGGACCGGAGACCCAGCGGGATTCCCGGAGGCAGGGCCTCCCCCTCTCCACCATGAACAGCGAGGGTGACGAGTGGCGGGTCCGAAGGCACCGCGTTCAGCCCGCGTTCGGCAGGAAGCTCACGCAGGCCGCGGCCGAGACCGTGGACGCCCAGAGCGACCGCATGCTGACGGCGTGGAAGGACGGCGACACCCGCGATCTGCAGGCCGACGTGTCGCTGGTGACCCTGCGGCTGGTCACCTCCCTGCTGTTCGGGGAGGAGTTCACGGACGGCGAAGCCGAGGACGTCGCCCGTCTGGTCGGCGCCATCATGGATCTGTCCACGAACCCCGTCATCCTTCCCTCGTGGATTCCCACCCCGACCCATGTACGTGTCCGCCGCTCGCTGACCAAGGTCGACCGGGCCCTGGCGCACGTGGCCGCCGCCGTCAGGACCCGCACCCCCGAGCGCGCACCCCTCCTGCACGCGCTGATCGGCGGAAGCCCGCCGCCGTCGGCCGCCGAGATCCACGACGAACTCGCCACCATGGTGATGGCGGGATACGAGACCACGAACGACGCCGTCGTCTGGGCCTGTGTCCTGCTCGCCCAGCATCCGGAAGCCGCCGAACGCGTCCACGAGGAGGCGCGGGCCGCCTTCGGCACCGTGGATCCGGGACCGCCGAGAACGGCGGCCCTCCGGTACACCGACGCGGTGGTCAGGGAGGCGCTCCGGCTCTACTCGCCCGTGTGGATCACGAGCCGTGACGCGGCCGAGGACCTCACGTTCGGGGACCACGTCGTTCCCAGCGGGACGACCGTGACGGTGAGCCAGTGGGTGAACCACCGCGACCCCCGCTTCTGGGACCGGGCCGAGACGTTCCTCCCGGAGCGCTGGCTGGACGGCGGGCCGTCCACCGTCCCCAGAGGGTCCTACTTCCCGTTCGGCCTGGGCCCCCGGGCCTGCATCGGCGCCTCCGTCGCGACGATCGAGACCGTTCACATCGTCGCGGACATATGGCGGCGCTTCAGCCTGTCCCTGGCCGGCCCCGCGGCCGTGCGTCCACGGCCCGCGCTGGCCCTGCAGCCGGTCAACGCCGGATTCACGGTGCGCCGACGCGGATGATCCCGGCGGCGGGGGCGCCCCACGCGAACGGGGTGCCCGCGCACCGGCCCGAGCCGTGAGCTCCGGCCGAGGAGCCAGGGGGTACGGCCTGTCGACGTGCCCCCGCGCACGCCCCGGCGCGTCCGGCGATGTCCCTGCCGCGCCTCGCACGCGGGACGTGTCCGCGCCCCCGACCGCTCCCCGGGCGGCCGGCCTTCACCCCCTCCCGCTCGGGCGCCCGAGTGGGCGTACCCGGATCCGGCGGAACGCAGGGGGCGTAGGGAATCCCGTACGCGGGGCGCGTGCCCCCACCCCGCGCCCCCAAGGTATCCGCACCACCGGCCCAGGCGGCTCGCCCCCGAACCGGCGGAGCCGTCACGCCGACATCAGCAGCCGCTCCCGCCGTGCCGTCGCCAGCGCCCTCGGTGTCAGGACCGGGCGGGGGACCAGGATGCCGCAGTCCGCGCAGACCGGGCCCGAGGACGGGGCGTGGGCGAGGCCGTAGCGCCAGAGGAGGCGTTCGCCGGCGCAGACCGGGCAGACCGAACCCGGCTCCCGTTCGAGCGCGGTGATCAGCCGGCGCAGTACCTCGGCCAGCGGCTCACGGGGATGAAGCCGCGGGTCGTCGCACCAGGCGACCCCGAAGCCGCCCCAGGTCATCCGGTGCCAGTCGTCCACACTGCCGGGCCTGCGCAGCCCGTCGTGCTTCTCCTTCCTGCGCCGCTCGGCGAACTCGGTCTCGTAGGCCAGCCACACCGCACGCGCCTCCTCCAGCTCCTCCAGTGCGGCCACGAGCCGCGCCGGGTCCGGGGAGCGGTCCTCGGGGCCGAAACCGGCCCGGGAGCACAGATGGTCCCAGGTCGCCCGGTGCCCGTACGGAGCGAACCGCTCCAGGCACTTGCGCAGCGAGTAGCGCCTCAGCGCCAGATCGCACCGCGGATCGCGCACCTGTCTCGCCAGACTTCGGAATCCGGCCATCGCCCTGCACCTCCGTCACCTCTGTGTCGCACGTCGGTCACCTCGGCGTCGCCGTACAGCGTTCGCGTGCGACGTTGCCGAATAGACGTACCGCCGGTCCATCCGGCTCCATCCGATTTCCGATGCCCTCCCATAAGGCGGCCCGGGTTGACCGCCCCGGCCCCCGTCCGGGCCATCTCCCTGGCAGAGCACCGAAGTTGACGCATGTTCACCTTCCATCGCGGGGATACCGCCGGTAACGTCCGGCCCACCCCCAGTCGGCAGGAGCTGCCATGGCACGGCGCACCCCACGTAACGCGTTGTCCGACAGAGCGAGAACTCCCCGCACTCTTTCCGGGTTCCTGAAGACGGCGTCCATATGCGTCCTGATCGCCGGTCTTCTCTCACCCCTCACCCAGGCGGCGGCAGCCGGAACCCCCGCCGCGGCCCCCAACGACTACTGCGGCGGCCAGTGTTCCGACATCCTGCCGCCCGGCGAGAACGGCAACGCCACCCTCGCCCAGATCCTGCTCAACCAGGTGTTCGGCACCCAGCCCGACCACGCCGAGGACCAGCTCGGCCCCTACGCCAACCTGGCCACCGGTTACTCCGGTCTGACCGACGCGAAGATCAACACCTTCTTCAACGACTCCTCGTTCGGCGTCCCCGCCGACCAGGTCGCCTCCACCGAGAAGCCCGCCGGGCGCGCCGACGTCACGATCGTGCGCGACAAGAAGACCGGCGTGCCGCACATCACCGGCACCAGCCGCTACGGCACCGAGTTCGGCGCCGGGTACGCGGCCGCCGAGGACCGGCTCTGGCTCATGGACCTGTTCCGGCACGTGGGACGCGGCCAGTTGACCACGTTCGCCGGCGGCGCCCTCGCCAACCAGGGTCTTGAACAGCAGTTCTACCGCAGCGCCCCCTACACCGAGGCCGACCTCCAGGCCCAGATCGACAGCGCCGTGGCCCGCGGCGGCGACCGAGGCCGCCAGGCCCTCACCGACGCGGGCGCCTACCTCGACGGCATCAACTCCTACATCGACGCCTCCGACAGCGGCCGCTACTTCCCCGGCGAGTACGTCCTCACCGGCCACAAGGACTCCATCACCAACGCGGGCACCATCGACCACTTCAAGATCACCGACCTGGTGGCGCTCGCCTCGGTCGTCGGCGCCCTGTTCGGCTCCGGTGGCGGCGGCGAGGTCGACAACGCCGTCTCGCTGCTCGCCGCGCAGTCCAAGTACGGCGTCGAGGAGGGCACCAAGGTCTGGGAGTCCTTCCGCGAGCGCGACGACCCCGAGGCCGTCCTCACCGTCCACGACGGCCAGAGCTTCCCCTACGGCACCCGGCCCGCCGACGCCAGGGGCGAGGCCCTGCCCGACGCCGGCTCGGTGACCCAGGAACCCCTGGTCTACGACCGCACCGGCAGCGCGGGCGCGGCGAGCGCCGAGTCCGCCTCGAAGACGGCCGCGAGGACCACCCTCGGCTCGGCGAAACGCGGCATGTCCAACGCGCTCGTCGTCAGCGGCGCGCACACCGCGAGCGGGCATCCCGTCGCCGTCTTCGGCCCACAGACCGGCTACTTCGCCCCGCAGCTGCTGATGCTCCAGGAGATCCAGGGCCCCGGCATCAGCGCACGCGGCGCCTCCTTCGCGGGCCTGAGCATGTACGTCGAACTCGGCCGGGGCCAGGACTACTCCTGGAGCGCGACCACCTCCGGCCAGGACATCATCGACAGCTACGCGGTCGAGCTGTGCCAGGACGACTATCACTACCTGTACCACGGCACCTGCACCGCCATGGAGCAGCTCGAACAGAAGAACGCCTGGAAGCCGACCGTGGCCGACGGCACCGCCGCCGGTTCGTACACCCTGCGCGTCTGGCGCACCAAGTACGGTCCCGTGCAGTACCGGGCGACCGTCGGCGGCAAGAAGGTCGCCTACACCACCCTGCGCTCCTCCTACTTCCACGAGGCCGACTCGATCATCGGCTTCCAGATGCTGAACGACCCCGACTACGTCAAGGGCCCCGAGGACTTCCAGAAGGCGGCCCAGCACATCAACTACACGTTCAACTGGTTCTACGCCGACTCCCGGCACACCGCCTACTACAACAGCGGCGACAACCCGGTCCGCGCCGACGGCGTCGACAGCGAGTTCCCGGCCTGGGGCCGCCCCGACTACGAGTGGCGCGGCTGGAACCCGGCCGGCAACACCGCCGACTACACCCCGCCCTCCGCCCATCCGCAGTCCGTCGACCAGGACTACTACATCTCCTGGAACAACAAGCAGGCCAAGGACTACGCAGCCGCCCCCTGGGGCGAGGGCTCGGTACACCGGGGCGACCTGCTGGAGGACCGGGTGAGCAAGCTCGCCGCCGCCGGCGGGGTGACCCGCACCAAGCTGGTCCAGGCGATGGCCGGGGCCGCCCTCGCCGACCTGCGCGCCGAGGACGTGCTGCCCAAGCTGCTGAAAGTGGTCAACTCCTCGCCGGTGACGGACGGTACGGCCGCCTCGGCGGTCGCCAAGCTCCAGGCGTGGGTGACCGCGGGCGCCCAGCGCAAGGAGACGTCGGCGGGTTCGAAGAAGTACGCCGACGCCGACGCGATCCGCATCCTGGACGCCTGGTGGCCGCTGCTGGTGAAGGCCGAGTTCGAACCCGGCCTCGGCACCGGCCTGTTCACCGCGTTCACGGCCAACCTGCCCGTGGACGAGGCGCCTTCGGCCGGGCACGGCCCGACCGGCTCGCACGCCGGAAGCTCCTTCCAGTACGGCTGGTGGAGCTATGTCGACAAGGACATCCGGGCCGTCCTAGGTGAGCCCGTGCAGGGGCCGCTCGCCCGCAAGTACTGCGGCGACGGCAGCCTCACCGCCTGCCGGGACGCGCTGATCAGCACCCTCAAGCAGGCGGCCGGGCGCACCGCGGCCCAGGTCTACCCGGGCGACGACCAGTGCTCGGCCGGCGACCAGTGGTGCGCCGACTCGATCGCCCAGCGCACCCTCGGCGGCATCAAGCACGGAAAGATCAGCTGGCAGAACCGGCCGACCTTCCAGCAGGTCGTGGAGTACACCTCGCACCGGTGACGCGTGCGGCCGCCAAGTCACCTATTCCTTGGGTGACTTGGCGGCCGTCGCTCAGCGGTAGAGCAGATACTTCCCGCGCGTCCGCCGGAACGCCGTCAGCTCCGGCTTCCAGGCGGCGGTCACCTCGTCGGTGCCGGCGCCCGCGTCGATCATCGTGCGCACCCGGTCCGAACCGGTGAGCTTGTCGATCCAGTCGTCCGTGCGCCAGGCGAAGTCCTTCCACACCCGCTTCGCCGTCACCAGCAGCCCGATCCCGGTGCGCACCGGGTCGTAGGCCGACCGGTCGTGCACGTGGAGCTGCACCCCGCCCACCGTCTTTCCCTGGAACTTGGAGAAGGTGGGCGCGAAGTACGCCTCCCTGAACCGCACGCCGGGCAGCCGGAGTCGGTTCGCCGCCTCGGCCCAGCGGCCGTCGACGCCCTCAGCGCCGAGGAGTTCGAAGGGGCGGGTGGTGCCGCGCCCCTCGGACAGGTTCGTGCCCTCGAACAGACAGGTCCCCGAGTACACCAACGCGGTATCGGGAGTGGGCATGTTGGGGCTCGGCGGCACCCAGGGCAGCCCGCACGCGTCGTACCACATCGTCCGCCGCCACCCCGTCATCCGCACCGTCTCCAGCGGTACCGGCTTCTCCAGGAACTCCCCGTTGAACAGCAGCGCCAGCTCGGCCGCCGTCATCCCGTGCGCCTGGGCGATCGGGCGCCGTCCGACGAAACTCGCGAACTCCTGGTGCAGCACCGGACCTTGGGCGGACCTTCCGGTCACCGGGTTGGGGCGGTCCAGGACCATGAACCGCTTCCCCGCGAGCGCGGCCGCCTCCATGCAGTCGTACAGCGTCCAGATGTAGGTGTAGAAGCGGGCGCCCACGTCCTGGATGTCGAAGACCACCGTGTCCACACCGGACGCGGTGAACACCTCGGCCAGAGCGGCGCCGCTCTTCAAGTACGTGTCGTAGACCGGCAGTTCGGTCGCCGGGTCGTCGTAGCGGCCCTCGGAACCGCCCGCCTGCGCGGTGCCCCGGAAGCCGTGCTCGGGCCCGAACACGGCGGTGAGGCGCACGCGCGGGTCGGCGTGCATCACGTCCACGATGTGCCGGACGTCGCGGGTGATCCCGGTCGGGTTGGTGACGATCCCGACCTTGCGGCCCGCCAGCGGCGCGTACCCCTCGGCGACCAGCCGCTCGAACCCCGTGCGCAGCCCGCCCGCGTCCCCGGCGGTCGACGCCGGGACGGGCATCGCCCCGGCGACCGTGGCCGTGGCGGTGGTGGTGAGCAGGCTCCGTCTGGACAGCGTCATGCGGGTTACCTCCGTGATCGCGGCGGACGAGCGGTGACGTACGGGACGTGCGAGATGTACGGGATGTACGGGACGTGCGCGTGGCGTGTGGGTGAGGTGGGGGCCGGTCGGGTGACGTACGGGCGGTGTGCGGCGGGCGTGGCCCCGGGGACGCTAGCGCGGGACCGGCCGCCAGGGAACGAGCCGGACCGCGGCCGTCCGTGTTTTCCCTTCCGCCGGGCATACCGACTGGTTAGTCTGGCGCGAGTGGCGCCGGAAACGCGCCACGCCGGGCCGTACCGAGCCGTGTCGCGTGTCGAGGGAGACCGAGGGTGGAAGCTGTGCGGGATGCCGCAGTCGTCGTCACCGGGGCGGGCGGGGGAATCGGGGCCGCGCTGGCCCGCCGGTTCGCCGCCGAGGGCGCCCGGGTGGCCGTCAACGACCTGGACGCCGGCAAGGCCAAGGCGGTGGCCGAGGAGATCGGCGCCGTCGCCGTGCCCGGCGACGCCTCCGCGATCGTCGAGGAGGCCCGCGAGGCCCTCGGTGGCACCATCGACGTCTACTGCGCCAACGCGGGCGTCGCCTTCGAGGACTCCCTGCCCGACGGGCCGCTCGACGAGCGCTCCTGGCAGACCTCCTGGGACGTCAACGTCATGGCCCACGTCCGCGCCGCCCACGCCCTGCTGCCCGAGTGGCTGGAGCGGGGCGGCGGCCGGTTCGTCTCCACCGTCTCCGCCGCCGGACTGCTCACCATGATCGGCGCCCCCTCCTACAGCGTCACCAAGCACGGCGCGCTCGCCTTCGCCGAGTGGCTGTCGCTCACCTACCGGCACCGGGGCCTCAAGGTCCACGCCATCTGCCCGCAGGGCGTGCACACCGACATGCTCGCCGCCACCGGCAGCGCCGGCGACCTCGTGCTCCAGCCCACCGCCATCGAACCGGAGGCGGTCGCGGACGCGCTCCTCAAGGGCATCGCCGAGGACCGCTTCCTGATCCTCCCGCACCCCGAGGTCGCCGACTACTACCAGGCGCGCGCCGCCGCCCCCGACCGCTGGCTGGCCGGCATGAACCGCGTCCAGCGGACCTGGGAGGGGGACCGCTGACGGCCGGCGGAAGGACGCCGCAGGGCGGCCACCGGGCTCGCGGAACCGGCTCCCGTGCCCCCGGCGTCCGCAACGGTTGACGGTCCGGCGCATCCACCCCAGGCCGGTAATGGGAAGATCCTCCGGCGGGACACGCGTCGCACGCGTGCGACCAGGACGAGAGCAGTCGGCGTAGGACGACGGAAAGGCAGGTGGCGGAAGTGCCCAGGACCACGGACGGGGACGGGACGCCCGTACCCCGGCGGCTGCTGGACGCCGCCACCCGCCTCTTCGCCGAACAGGGCTACGACCGCACCTCGGTCCAGGAGATCGTGGAGGCGGCCGGCGTCACCAAGGGCGCGCTCTACCACTACTTCGGCTCCAAGGACGACCTCCTGCACGAGGTGTACGCGCGCGTGCTGCGCCTCCAGCAGGACCGCCTGGACACCTTCGCGGACGCGGACGAGCCGGTCGAGAAGCGGCTGCGCGCCGCCGCCGCCGACGTCGTGGTCACCACCATCGACAACCTGGACGACGCCGCGATCTTCTTCCGCTCCATGCACCATCTGAGCCCGGAGAAGAACAAGCAGGTCCGCGCCGAGCGCCGCCGCTACCACGAACGCTTCCGCGCGCTCATCGAAGAGGGCCAGCGCGAGGGCGTCTTCTCCACCGCCACCCCCGCCGACCTGGTCGTGGACTACCACTTCGGCTCGGTCCACCATCTGTCGACCTGGTACCGCCCGGAGGGCCCGCTGACCCCGCAGCAGGTCGCCGACCACCTGGCGGACCTGTTGCTGCGCGCGCTGCGGCCGTAGAACCATGCGTAAGGGGCGCCCGCCATGGCGAACGCCCCTTACCTCACGCCCCTGCTACAGGTACTTCTTCAGCTCCCGCCGCGCCA
Source organism: Streptomyces sp. NPDC005435 (assembly GCF_040703155.1). NCBI lineage: Bacteria > Bacillati > Actinomycetota > Actinomycetes > Kitasatosporales > Streptomycetaceae > Streptomyces > Streptomyces sp. NPDC005435. The sequence continues at coordinate 29,423 of NZ_JBEXEQ010000020.1, read as the reverse complement.
GCGACCGCTGGTGCACCTCGTCGGGACCGTCCGCCAGCATCAGCGTGCGCGCGCTCGCGTACAGCTCCGCCAGCGGGAAGTCCTGGCTCACCCCGCCCGCGCCGTGCAGCTGGATCGCGCGGTCCAGGATCTCCACCACCGCACGGGGCGTGGCGATCTTGATGGCCTGGATCTCGGTGTGGGCGCCCTTGTTGCCGACCGTGTCCATCAGCCAGGCCGTCTTCAGCACCAGAAGCCGCAGCTGCTCGACCGTCACCCGGGCGTCCGCGATCCAGTTCTGCACCACACCCTGCTGGGCCAGCGCCTTGCCGAAGGCCGTACGGGACACCGCCCGGCGGCACATCAGCTCGATCGCCCGCTCGGCCATGCCGATCAGCCGCATGCAGTGGTGGATGCGCCCCGGACCGAGCCGCGCCTGCGCGATGGCGAAGCCGCCGCCCTCCTCGCCGACCAGGTTCGACACCGGCACGCGCACCCGGTCGAAGACGACCTCGGCGTGGCCGCCGTGCGAGTGGTCCTCGTAGCCGAAGACCTGCATGGCCCGCTTCACCGTGAGACCGGGCGTGTCGCGGGGGACCAGCACCATGGACTGCTGACGGCGGGGGTCGGCGCCGTCCGGGTCGGTCTTGCCCATCACGATGAAGATCTGGCAGTCCGGGTTCATCGCCCCGGAGATGTACCACTTGCGGCCGGTGATGACGTACTCGTCGCCGTCCCGCTCGATCAGCGTGGTGATGTTGGTGGCGTCCGAGGAGGCCACCTCCGGCTCGGTCATCGCGAACGCCGAGCGGATCTCCCCGGCGAGCAGCGGCTCCAGCCACTGCTTCTTCTGCGCCTCGGTGCCGAACTGCGCCAGCACCTCCATGTTCCCGGTGTCCGGGGCCGCGCAGTTGGTCGCGGGCGGCGCCAAGTGCGGGGAACGGCCGGTGATTTCGGCGAGGGGCGCGTACTGGAGGTTGGTGAGCCCCGCGCCGTACTCGTCGTCGGGCAGGAACAGGTTCCACAGCCCCTGCCTGCGCGCCTCGGCCTTCAACTCCTCGACCACGGCCGGGGTGTCCCATGGTGAGGCCAGCCGCGCCCGCTGCTCCTCGGCGACCGGCTCGGCCGGGTACACGTACTCGTCCATGAAGGCGAGGAGCTTTTCCCGCAGTTCCTCGGTGCGCGCGTCGAACGCGAAGTCCATGTGCGGTCAGCCTTCCTGGAGAGTCGTCAAGCCGTGGTCGATGAAGACGGGGACGAGGTCCCCGATGCGGTCGAAGCCGCGCCCGACCGTCTGGCCGAGGGTGTACCGGTAGTGGATGCCCTCCAGGATCACGGCGAGCTTGAACCAGGCGAACGCCGTGTACCAGTTGACGTCCGAGACATCCCGCCCGGAGCGCGCCGCGTACCGCTCGATCAGCTCACGCGGGGCCGGGTGGCCCGGTGCCTCGGCGGTGGTGGAGACGGGGGAGTGGGCCATGCCGAGCGGCCGGCTGTACATCACCAGCAGGCCCAGGTCGGTCAGCGGGTCGCCGAGCGTGGACATCTCCCAGTCGAGGATGGCCTCGATACGGTCGTCGGTGCCGATGAGCACGTTGTCCAGGCGGTAGTCGCCGTGCACGACCGCAGGAGCCGGGGAGTCGGGCAGCGAGCGGCCGAGCGCCGCGTGCAACTCGTCGATACCCGCCAGCTCGCGGTTGCGGGAGGCGTCCAACTGCTTGCCCCAGCGCCGCAGTTGGCGGTCCAGGAAGCCCTCGGGGCGGCCGAAGTCCGCGAGGCCCACCTCGCCGGGGTCCACCGCGTGCAGCTCGACGAGGGTGTCCACCAGCGACAGCACCGCGTCCCGGGTGCGCTCCGGGCCGAGCGGGGCGAGCTGGTCCGCCGTGCGGTAGGGGGTGCCCTCGACGTACTCCATGACGTAGAACGGAGCCCCGAGCACCTCCTCGTCCTCGCACAGCAGCACCGGACGGGGGACCGGGACCTCGGTCGGGTGCAGGGCGCTGATCACCCGGTGCTCGCGCCGCATGTCGTGCGCGGTGGCGAGCACATGGCCCAGCGGCGGACGGCGGACGACCCACTTCGAGGTGCCGTCGGACACCGCGTAGGTGAGGTTCGACCGTCCGCCCTCGATCAGCCGGCCGGTCAGGGGGCCGTTCACCAGGCCGGGCCGCTCACGGTCGAGCAGCGCGCGCAGCCGGTCGGGATCGAGTCCGGGCGGGTGGTCGGCGCTCATACTTCACTCCTACGAACGGGCGAACAGGAACGGGCGAAGAGGAACCCGTCTCATGATGCCGACCGGTCGGTATGTCGTCCAGTGTGTTCACCGGAACCGGTCCGATCAGTGACCGGGACCACAGCGACGCGCGACGGCCCCTCCGGCGCGGCGCCGGAGGGGCCATGGGGGCCGGGCGGGCTCAGTGGTCGTCGTAGTGGTCCCCGTGCTCGGCGTGCCGGTGCCCGTCGTGCAGATAGTCCACATGGTCGTCGTGCGCCACGCGCGCGTGCCCGCACTCCTCGTGGTGCACATGGTCGTGACCGGGGTGCGCGATGTGCCCGGCGGGCTCGCACTCGTCCCAGTGGTCGCTGTGGGCGCGGTGCAGATGGCCGTCGTGCGCGTAGTCGACGTGGTCGCCGTGCGGTACGGCGGAGTGCCCGCAGCCCGGTCCGTGGCTGTGCGCGCCGTGCTCGGAGTGTTCCTGGTGAAGGTCGGTCATGGGGCTCACCTTGGGGAGGCGGGATCGGGGGAAGCCGGAAGATTCCGAGGGATTCCGAGGGAAACCGGGGGATTCCCGGGGATTCCGGGGGATGACGACCGACAGGCTACGCGCGAAAGGTGCGTATCCCGGCATATGGGTTGCGTGGCGTCCGGGTACCCAGGAAGGTCTAGGACATGAAGGCGATCAGCTACCGCCGCTACGGCGGACCCGAGGTGCTGGAGTACGGCGACCGGCCCGAGCCCAAGCTCGGCCCCGACCAGGTACTGGTCCGCGTGCGCGCGGCGGCCGTCAACCCGGTGGACTGGAAGTGCCGGGAGGGCTACCTCGACCCGATCCTGGAGACCGTGTTCCCGGTGATCACCGGCTGGGACATGAGCGGGGTCGTGGTCCGGCCCGGCGCCTCCGCCCCGGAGTACGCGGAGGGCGACGAGGTGATCGGCTACGTCCGCGAGGACTTCCTCTCCCTCGGCACCTTCGCCGAGTACGTCGCCGCACCGGTGCGCACCCTGGCCCCCAAGCCCGGCGCCCTGTCCTTCGAGGAGGCCGCGGGGCTGCCGCTGGCCGGGCTGACCGCCTATCAGTGCGTGGTCACCGTCCTCGGCGTCAAGCGCGGTGAGACCCTCCTCGTGCACGCCGCCGCCGGCGGGGTCGGCTCGCTGGCCGTCCAGCTCGGCGTCCACCTCGGCGCCCGCGTCATCGGCACCGCGAGCGAGCACAACCACGCCTACGTACGCTCCCTCGGCGGCGAACCCGTCTCCTACGGCGAGGGCCTGGCCGAACGTGTCCGGGGCATCGCCCCCGAGGGCGTCGACGCGGTCTTCGACACCATCGGCGGCGACACCCTCAAGATCTCCGCCAACCTCCTCGCCCCCGGCGGCCGCCTCGTCTCCATCGCCGACCCCGAGGTGGTCGAGTACGGCGGCCGCTACTGGTTCGTCCGCCCCGACGCCGAGGACCTCACCAAGCTCTCCCAGCTGGCCGACCAGGGGGTGGTCTCCGTCCACGTGGAGAAGGTGTTCCCCCTGGAGGAGACGGCCGAGGCCCAGAAGCTCAGCGCGGGACACCATGCGCGGGGCAAGATCGTGGTGAGGGTGTCGGGGGAGTAGCCCAAAAGCACCGCCTCACACCAGCAGCGCCGCCGCACACACCGCCAGCGCCGCCGCGCACACCGCAGCCGCCGTCGCGTGACGTGGGGTCAGCGCGGCGGGATGGTCGCCCTTCGCCAGTGCGCCGATGCGGTGGTGGGCGATCCGCAGGAACCCGAGCCACAGCCCGCAGCTCACCGCGCACAGCAGGGCGGCGGCCACCGGGCCGCCCGCGCGCAGCGCCGCCCGTACCGCGAGCACCGCCACCACCGTGCACGCCAGCGTCGTACGCCGCCAGGCCAGCCGGGTCCGCTGCGGCTGAAGTCCCCGGTCCCGCCCGGACGCCGCGCCGCCCCCCGAACCCTGGCCGGCACTCACCCCGCCCACCCCACCAGCACCACCACGACCATCGCGAGGGCCACCACCGCGACCACCAGGCTCAGCACCACCGGGAAGCGCGAGACCGGCAGATCCTCCCCGCGCCGCATCGCCCGCTCGCAGCGCACCCAGTGGTTCACCGCGCGCAGCGCGCACAGCACCCCCGCCGCGAGCAGGGCGAGCGCGAGTCCCGCCCGCCACGCCCAGCGCAGGTGCGGCAGGAACTGGTCCACCGCGAAGCCGCCGCCGATCAGCGCGAGCGCGGTCCGCAGCCAGGCGAGGAACGTGCGCTCGTTGGCGAGCGAGAACCGGTAGTCGGGGGTGCTGCCCTCGTCCCGTACCCGCTCGGGGGCGAACCAGAGGCGGACGTTCCGCGCGAATTCGATCACGCCAGGGACCCTACCGGCGCGTCACCGGGCCGCCCGGAACGCCCTCAGCCGCTCGTACGCCGCGAGCCCGTCCGGCACCCACTCCCAGTCGCCGAGCCGCCGCTCCACCTCGTCCTCGGGCAGGAAGTCGTGCCACTGCACCTCCTCCACCTGCGGCTCCACCGGCAAGTCGCAGCGCACCTCGTACACCGCCGACCACCAGCTCTTGCCGGACCCGTCGTCGTAGAGGAACTTGAACAGGAACTCCGGCCGGTCGAGGCCCGACACCCCGAGCTCCTCCTCGGCCTCCCGCAGCGCCGCCTCGTCGTAGGACTCGCCCGCGCCCACCACCCCGCCGACGAACATGTCGTACAGCGCGGGGAAGACCAGCTTGCTCGCGGTGCGGCGGTGGACGAAGAGCCGCCCGGCCGCGTCCCGGGCCTGGACGAAGACACAGCGGTGACGCAGGCCCCGGGCGTACGCCTCACCGCGCGGGACCTGGTCGACGACCCGGTCCCGCTCGTCCACGATGTCGAGGATCTCGTCGGCAGGATTCATACGGCCATCCAAGCAGCCCACCGCCCGGACGGAGGGGCTCAGTTGCGCTGGAGGTCCCGCACCCGCCGCTCCTGAGCCGTCCCGCACGGCATCGCCGGATGCAGCCCGAGCAGCACGATCCCCGCCACGATCGCCGCGAGCCCGGCCGCCTCCCAGGCCAGCGCCCCGGTGTCGGTACGCAGCCGGTCGCCCAGGAAGCCCACCCCGCACAGGATGCCCGCGAGCGGCTGCGCCGCCGTCAGCGCCGGCAGCGACATCCGCAGCGGCGCCGTCTCGAACGCGCTCTGCACCAGCATCAGCCCGGTCACCCCGAGCACCAGCACACCGTACGGCTGCCAGCCGGTGAACAGCTCCGCAGGACCGCCCTCGGCCCACCGGGTCGCGCTCACCCGGGTCAGCGCGTCCTGCACGCCGTACAGCAGCCCCGCCGCCGCGGCCAGCAGCACCGCGCCCCAGCCGGTCCGCGACCGCTTGGCGTACGCGGCGAGCCCGAGGGCGACGCCCAGCATCGCGCCCATGATCAGCCAGTGCCGCAGCGGATCGGTGACGGCGGTGCCCGCGTGCGGCCGGCCCGCCAGGATGAACGCGCTCACCCCGCCCGCCAGCAGCACGAGCCCGGTCCAGCCCTGACGGCCCAGCGGCTGCCCGGTCTGACGGCGGGACAGCGCGAGCGCGAACAGCAGATTGGTGGCGAGCAGCGGCTCCACCTCGGAGATCTCACCCTGCCCGAGCGCGACCGCGCCGAGCGCCATCCCGGCCACCATCAGCGCCGTACCGCCCAGCCAGCGCGGCACCCGCATCAGGTCGAGCAGCAGCCGGAAGGACAGGAAGTCGCTGAGCGGGGCCCGTTGCGCCACGTTCTGCTGGAGCACGAATCCGAACCCCACACAGCAGGCGGCGCCCATGGCGAGAAGGACAACCAGAAGGGACACGCTGCGTACCTCGATCATCGGCCGGGCCACGATTGCGTGTGGCCGACTGTAGCGCCCCCGGACGGCGCCGCCGCGGAGAGCGCCGGATGGGGGCGGGTTGGCACGGTCCCGCCGTACGGCCGGGCGGGGCATCGGACCAGGGGTCGCGGGGCCGGTCCGGGCAGCGGCGAGCGGAACCGTCGGCTCATGTTCCGCCGCCCCGCCCCCGGGCGCCATGGCGTACGCCACAATCGGGCCCCCGAACCCCCGCGCCGGGCCCGTCACCAGGCACCGTGAGCCCCAAGTGCCCCTGGAGAAAAGCTCGTTGAACCCAGTAACACTCGGATTCCGCTTGACGCAATCCCTGGCGGGGAGTTTGCTGTGCGTGATCGGCCGATGGCAGCCCGAGAAACAGGAAGTCCAGCGGTGCCCCCACTCCCGTCCCTGCTCGGCACATGCCGGGCCCCCGCTCAACCGTCCGGCGACACCGCTCCCGACGACCCCCGCGGCTCCGACGACCCCCGCGGTGACGACCCCCGCGGTTTCGACGCCGCCCTCGGCGACGCGGAACTGCTCGCCGCCCGCGCCGCCCTGGCCGGCGGCCGCTGGCAGCCCGTCCGCGCCCTGCTGGCCCACACCGGCGACGACTGGGACCGCCGGGGCCACCGCATCACCGTGCTCGCCCAGGAGCCGTGCACCGAGGCCCGCGCCCGCGAGTGGCTCCTCGCCGAACCCGGCTCCGCCGACGCCACCGCCCTGCTCGCCCTCACCCAGGTCCACCGCGCCCTCACCGGCCGCGAGGAACCCGACCGCGCCCGCGCCGCCTGCCAGGCGGCCGCCACGCTCGCCCCCGCCGACCCCACCCCCTGGCTCGGCCTGCTCCTGCTCGCCCGCGCGCTGGGTCCCGAGACCGAGCTGTGGCGCGCCTTCGCGGAACTGCGCCGCCGCCACCCCGAGCACCACCACGGCCACCATCTGATCGTCGCCGCCCTGGCCGAACGGCCCGCCGCGCGCCCCGAGTCCCACGAGGCGTACGACCTCGCCGAACGCGCCGCCGCCCAGGCTCCGGCCGACTCCCCGCTCGCCGTCCTGCCGGTCGTCGCCCACACCGAGCGCCACCGCCATCTCGCCGCCGCCGGACTCGCCCCCGCCGACCCGGCCGCCGCGGGCCACTGGGACGGGCGCCGGGCCCGCCGCGCCCTGCGCGCCGCCTTCGACTGGTGGCTGGAGTGGGAACACGACGACCACCCCCGCCGCCACCTCGACCTCAACCACCTGGCGTTCGCCATGTCCGCCGCAGGACGCCCGGCCGAGGCCGCCGCCCTCTTCCACCGCATCGGCCCGCACGCCACCCGCGAACCCTGGTGCCACCTGGGCGGCGACCCCCGTACGGCCTTCCGCCGGGCCCGCGCGCGGGCGCTCGGATTACCGAACTCTGACATCCGCCCGGATCCACTGGCCCCACCCGCCCCGACGGTGTTCGAATGACGGCGTGAAGCCCGAAGAACCTCCGGAGGACCGCGCGGACCTCCCCGAATCCGAAGCCGGCGCCGGCTCCGCAGCCGTAGCCGGTGGCGGTGCCGAATCCGACGCCGCTTCCTCCGCCGAAGCGGATGCCGGTGCCGCAGCCGATGCCGCTTCCGCAGCTGAAGGGGATGCCGGTGCCGACGCCGCTTCCTCCGCCGCAGCCGATGCCGCTTCCGCCGCGGAAGCGGTTGCCGCTTCCGCCGCCGAACCCCGCGGCAAACCGATCGGCCGCCGCGTCTTCCTCGGCACCGTCGCCCTCGGCGCGCTCGGTGTGGCCGCCGCCCCCGCGCTCCAGCGGGGCTTCGAGGCGCTCTCCGGCCAGGACCCCACCGGACTGAGCGGCCTGCTGCCCAACGGCGGCGGCTTCCGCTACTACTCCGTCACCGCGTCCGTCCCCCGCAAGGGCCCCGCCGACTACCGGCTCACCGTCGGCGGCCTGGTCGACCGCCCGCACACGTACACCCTGGACGACCTGCGCGCCCTGCCGCAGACCCGGCTGGTGAAGGACGTCCAGTGCGTCACCGGCTGGCGGGTCCCGGGCACCCCGTTCCAGGGCGTACGCCTGGCGGACCTGCTGGACGCGGCGGGCGTCCAGTCCTCCGCGCGGGCCATCCGCTTCACCTGCTTCGACGGCGCCTACACCGAGAGCCTCACCCTGGCCCAGGCCCGCCGCGCCGACGTCCTGGTGGCCCTGCGGATGCAGGACAAGGACATCGGCCACGACCACGGCGGCCCCGTCCGCCTCTACGTCGCCCCGATGTACTTCTACAAGTCCGCCAAGTGGCTCTCCGGCATCACGGTCACCGACCGCGTCCGCCCCGGCTACTGGGAGAACCGCGGCTACGACGTCGACGCCTGGGTCGGCCGCTCGAACGGACGGACCGATGACCCCACCAACTGACACCGCGGCCCCGCCCGGAACACGCGCCGCCCGCGTCCCCCGCTTCACCCCCGCCGAACGCTGGACCCACCGCATGACGGCCCTGCTGATGGGCGTCTGCGTCGCGACCGCCGCCTGCCTCTACATCCCGCAACTGGCCGTCCTGGTCGGCCGCCGCGACCTGATCGTCCGCATCCACGAATGCGCGGGCCTGGCCCTGCCGGTCCCCGTCCTCCTCGGCCTGGCGTCCCGCGCGCTGCGCGCGGACCTCGGCCGCCTGAACCGCTTCGGCCCCCACGACCGAGCCTGGCTCCAAGCCGTACTGCGCCGTACCCCCCACCGCCCCGCCGCCAAGTTCAACGCCGGCCAGAAGCTCTACTCCGCCTGGATCGCCGGCGCCACCCTCGTCATGCTCGGCACCGGCCTGATGATGTGGTTCACCCACCTCACCCCCCTGATGTGGCGCACCTCGGCGACCTTCGTCCACGACTGGCTCGCCCTGACGATCGGCATCGTCCTGGCCGGCCACATAGGAATGGCCCTGGCAGACCCGGAAGCCCGCCAAGGCCTGCGCACCGGCACGGTGAGCCGCACCTGGGCAGAACGGGAACACCCGCTGTGGCGCCCATAGCGGCCCCTGCTCACAACACGCTCGTCATCCCGCCGTCCACATACAGAATCTGCCCGTTCACGAAGTCCGCCGCAGGCGAAGCCAGGAACAGCAGCCCGCCCACCAGGTCCTCCGTACGACCCCACCGCCCCGCCGGAGTCCGCCCGCGGACCCACGCGCTGAAGTCGGGGTCCTCGACCAGCGGCCGGGTCAGGTCGGTCTCGATGTAGCCGGGGCCGAGGCCGTTGACCTGGATGCCGTACGGGGCCCAGTCGGCGCACATGCCCTTGGTGAGCATCTTCAGGGCGCCCTTGGCGGCCGCGTACGGCGCGATGCCCGGGCGGACGACCTCGCTCTGGAGCGAGCAGATGTTGACGATCTTGCCGTGACCGCGTTCGGTCATGCGGCGGGCGGCCTCGCGGCCTACCAGGAAGGCGCTCGTGAGGTTGGTGTCCAGCACGTGCCGCCAGTCGGAGTCGGTGAACTCCGTGAGCGGCGCGCGCAGTTGGACACCCGCGTTGTTGACCACGATGTCGAGCGGGCCCACCCGCTCCTCGACGTCGGCGATGCCCGCGGCCACGGAGGGGCCGTCGGTCACGTCGAACACCGCCGTGTGCACGCGGTCGCCGGGCAGTTCCGAGGCCGCCCGCGCGAGGCGGTCCGCGTCGCGGCCGTTGAGGACCACGGTGCAGCCGGCCTCCGCCAGCCCCCGGGCCAGCGCGAGGCCGATGCCCCGGCTGGACCCGGTGACCAGTGCCGTACGGCCGCCGATGTCGAAGAGAGGGTGAGCCGTCATCGTCGTACCGTCCCTAGATCACCAAGGAGAGGAGCAGCACCAGGGCGCCCGCGACCACCGAGATGATCGTCTCCATCACCGACCAGGTCTTGACCGTCTGGCCGACGCTCAGGCCGAAGTACTCCTTCACCAGCCAGAAACCGGCGTCGTTGACATGGCTGAAGAAGAGCGAACCGGCGCCGATGGCCAGGACCAGCAGGGCGGTGTGCGTGGTGGACATGTCGGCCGCGAGCGGCGCGACCAGGCCGGCCGCCGAGACCGTGGCCACCGTGGCGGAGCCGGTCGCGAGACGGATCGCCACCGCGATCAGCCAGGCGAGCAGCAGCGCCGGGATCGACCAGTCCTTGGAGATGTCCAGGATCATCTGGCCCACACCGCAGTCGATCAGCGTCTGCTTGAAGCCACCGCCCGCGCCGACGATCAGCAGGATGCCGGCGATCGGCATCAGGCCCTTCTCGACGGTCTCCTGCATCCGGCCCTTGGTGAAGCCCGCGGCCCGGCCGAGCGTGAAGAAGCCGACGATCACCGCGGCGAGCAGCGCGACCAGCGGGGAGCCGACGACGTCGAAGACGCGCTGGGTCATGTTCGCCGGGTCGTCGATGACGATGTCCACCAGCGCCTTGGCCAGCATCAGCACGACCGGCAGCAGCATCGTGACGAGGGTCGCGCCGAAGCCCGGACGCTTCTCGAGGCTCTCGGAGGCGCGCTCCGGGATCATCCGCTCGGGCGCCTGGACGTCCACCCAGCGGGCGGCGACCTTCGAGAACAGCGGACCGGCGATGATCACCGACGGGATGGCGACGACGAGGCCGAGCGCCAGCGTGACACCCAGGTTGGCCTTCACCGCGTCGATCGCGACCAGCGGGCCGGGGTGCGGCGGGATCAGACCGTGCATCACGGACAGACCGGCCAGCGCCGGGATGCCGATGCGCATCAGGGAGTAGTTGCCGCGCTTGGCGACCATGAGCACGACGGGGATCAGCAGGACGATGCCGACCTCGAAGAAGAGCGGCAGACCGATCACGGACGCGATGAGCACCATGGCCCACGGCATCGCACGGCCGCCCGCCTTGGCGAGGATCGTGTCGACGATCTGGTCGGCGCCGCCGGAGTCGGCGAGCAGCTTGCCGAGGATCGCGCCCAGCGCGATCAGCACGCCGACACCGGCGACCGTGCCGCCCAGGCCGGTCGTGAAGCTCACGATCGCCTTGTCGAGCGGCGCACCGGCCACCGCGCCGAGCACCAGCGAACCGATGGTCAGCGCCAGGAAGGCGTGGAGCTTGAACTTGGTGATGAGAAAAACGATGACGGCGATGCCCGCCAGGACGGCTATGCCCAGCTGGGCGTGGCCGGCCGTGGTGATCGGCTGGACGCCGTCCGCTGCCAGCATCTCGACGCTGAGTCTGGTCACGGGGTTCCCTTGCAGATACGGGGGACGTGGGTGAAGGTGCTACGGGGTGCTACGAGGGCACGGGTGGGCCCTACTGGGATGCGACGGAACGCGCTTCCAGTGCCTGGACGGCACGCTCGGTGATCTCTTCGGGGCCGCCGCCGACATCCACGGCGACTCCGGCCTCGTCCGCCTCAAGGGGCTGGAGCGTGGCGAACTGGGAGTCCAGCAGCGCGGTCGGCATGAAGTGCCCCTGCCGCTGCGACATCCGGCCCTCGATCAGCTCGCGGCTGCCGGTGAGGTGGACGAAGACGATCCCGGGGGCCTCGGCACGGAGCCGGTCGCGGTACGACCGCTTCAGCGCCGAGCTGCTCACCACCCCGCCGAGTCCCGCCCGGCCGTGCGCCCAGGTGCCGATGGCGTCGAGCCACGGCCACCGGTCGGCGTCCTCGAGCGGAATCCCGGCCGACATCTTGTCGATGTTGGCCTGCGGGTGGAAGTCGTCGCCTTCGGCGTACGGGACGCCCAGCCGGGCGGCGAGCAACGGACCGATCGTGGTCTTGCCCGTCCCGGCGACGCCCATCACGACGACGACCTGGGGGGTGCGCATGACTGCCTCGCTGTCTTCTTCGACATCCGACGCCGAACTCCGGCGTCGCCACACTGAAACCTATTAGGTACGACAAATTCAAGAGTCTGTGACATATAAGTCTGACTTTTTGTCTCTGTGATCCAGGCCGTACGCTGAGTGCATGAGCACACCGGGCCGGGGGCTGCACGGCCGCGTACTGGACACCCTCGGCCCCGCGATCACCGCGGGCGAGTATCCGCCGGGCAGCGTGCTGCGCACGGACGAGCTGGCCCAGCACTTCGAGGTCTCCCGCTCCGTGATGCGCGAGGCGGTACGCGTCCTGGAGTCCATGCACCTCGTCGAGTCCCGCCGCCGGGTGGGCGTGACGGTGCGCCCGAAGGCCGAGTGGAACGTCTACGACCCGCAGGTCATCCGCTGGCGCCTGGCCGGCGCCGACCGCCCGCACCAGCTGCGCTCGCTCACCGTGCTGCGCTCCGCGATCGAACCCGTCGCCGCGGGCCTCACCGCCCGCCTCGCCACCGCCGAACAGTGCGCCGAACTCACCGAGTGCGCGCTCGGCATGGTCTCCAACTCACGCGGCCACCGGCTGGACCGGTACCTGATCCACGACATCGCCTTCCACCGCATCATCCTCACGGCCTCCGGCAACGAGATGTTCGCCCGCCTCGGCGACGTCGTCGCCGAGGTCCTGGCGGGCCGCACCCACCACGAGGTCATGTTCGAAGACCCCGACCCGGCCGCCGTCACCCTCCACGTCCGCGTCGCCGAGGCGGTACGCGCCCGCGACAGCGTCCGCGCGGAGGAACTCACGCGGGAGATCACGGTGGGGGCGCTTCAGGAGCTGGACATCCTGGTGCCGTAAGGGAGTTGAGCGGGTGCTCTTTTTGTGACGCCCCGTCAGTCGAGGAACTCCCCGTCCACGTACACCCATTCCCCGCCGACCCGCTCGAACCCGCTCCGCTCGCACAGTTCCCCGCCCCGATAGGACGCCCGGAACGTCACGGTCCCCCGGTCGTGGAACGCCGACCCGTCGACACGGTCGAGGATCTCCAGCCCGGTCCACCGCATGCCGGGATCGAGGTCGAGCCGGGCGGGACGGGTGCGGGGGTGCCAGGTCTTGAGCAGGTACGCGACATCTCCCACGACGAACGCGGAGTACCGCGACCGCATGAGCGTCTCGGCGGTCGGCGCGGCAGCCGTACCGGCGTGAAACCTCCCGCAGCAGTCCCCGTAACTCTTCGGGAGCCCGCAGGGGCACGGGGTGGTGGGGGTGACGGGGGTGGGGCGGGAGGTGCGACGGGACATGGGGCCATTGTGCCGGACCGCTCCCCGGGGCCCGGGTCGGAACGGCGGCTCATCGGCCCAGCCACCTGCCCAGGAGGCGCGGTCGGCCACGACGTTCGCGTTCCGCGTCGAGGTCCCCCGCGCCAGTCGAGCAGTCTCACGAGGGTCGGGCGGTGCGGGGGCGGCTTCGTAGATGGTGTTCTGGTGGGTCATCTCACCGAGCGCGTCATCGGCGGCTGTGGAGGTTGGTCACGGGCGGAGGCCGTTCGTCGAGGGGCGGTTCTGCCGGGTCGAGCCGCGTGCCGAGCAGCCCGCGAAGGCCGGCCGGGCTCAGGGCGACCAGACATACGGCGTCGTAGTCGTGACCGCGTGCAGCCCGAGGCGCCTGAGGATCGGGGCGCTGTCGGACGAGGCGTCGACGTAGAGGTAGGGGACGTCGCGGGCGGCGGCCAGTTGGGCTCGGTGGGCGACCATGGCGCGGTAGATGCCCTGCCCGCGCCACTCCTTGAGAGTCGAGCCGCCCCAGAGGCCGGCGAAGTCGATGCCGTCCTTGAACACCAGCCAGGCGGCGCAGACGACTTCGGTGCCCGCCTCGGCGACGAGGACGACGGTGTTCTCCGGGGCGGTCTCGATCCGGGCGGCCAGGTCGTCGGCCAGCCAGCTCCAGTCCTCGCCCCAGACGGCGCTCTCCATGGCGGCGATGCGCTGGAGGTCGGATCGGGCGGTGACCCGGCGGAGGGTCACGCCGTCGGGCAGGACGGGATCGGCGGCGAGGTCCGCGGACCGCCCGACGAGCACGGTCTCACTGTCCTCGGCGACGAACCCGGCCGCCGCGAGCCGCTCGGTGAGGTCGGCGGGGAGATCATGGCCGCGCGTCTTCCACTCCACCGCCTCACCACGCGCGGCGTAGAAGTCCCGCTGTCGCGCGATGAGTGCGTCGAGTTCCGCCCCGTAGACCCCGAGATCGCGCGGACCCGTGACGAATCCCCGGTGCCGGCCGACGACACGGGTCAGGGGACCGTCGTTCTCGACGCGGGCGTTGCCGCCGGGCGGTGTGACGCCGCGGAGCTGGGCGTCGTACGCGGTCCGGAGTTCGTTGATCAGCCTGTGCTCCACGGGAACACGGTACGAACCGGGTCAAGCGATGAAACGCCGTCGGGTGGCGCGTAGTGGCTCAAGTAGTCACGCAACTCCGGCTCGACCGAACCTGGTTCGCCGTCGTTGACCGGCTCCCACAGCCGGTTCTCGACCCAGAAGCGGTAGGCGAACTCCTCGAAGGAGGGGGCGCACCAGAGGAGGGCGGGCTGTTGGTCGTCCAGCGCCTCCGGTTCGTCCAGGTCGAGAGAGGAGTGGACCACGAACGCCTCGCCCGAGGGGCGGAGGTAGAGGTACCAGATGACGCAGTCCTGTTGGTCCCGCAGAAAGCGGACGAGGAACGCGCCGGACTCGACAGGGCTGGGAAGGGGGCCCGAGAGATGGGTCCAACAGCCGGTGACCGAGACTTCGTCCAGGGAGCGATGGAGGGCCGCGTCCGTGTGGAAGGTGGCGAAGTCCTGGGGGAGCGTCAAACCCCTGGCCGCGAGGTCCGCTGCCAGGCGGTCGAGCATCGCGGCCCGTTCGGGGGCGGCTGCGGTGGTGCCACCGAGCCACTCGAAGGCCCCCGTGAACCGGCTGGAGTCGAGCGGGGGCAGGCTGTCGTACGGGTAGTCCTCGTACGTGTACTCGCAGGGGCGGTAGTCGCCCAGATCGGTGGCGCACCACGCGGCCTCGAAGCCGAGGGCCTGTTCAGCGGACATCGGTCCCCCACGGATCGGTCCAGCCCCGCCTGCCGAGTCAGCGGAGCGGAAAAGCAGAAGACCCCGCACGAAGCGGGGTCTCTCGCTGGTGTCCGAGGGGGGACTTGAACCCCCACGCCCGATAAAGGGCACTAGCACCTCAAGCTAGCGCGTCTGCCATTCCGCCACCCGGACAAGGTGTCTGTCGTGCGGGGTTTCCCTCGCGGCGACAGAGGAAACATTACCAGGCTTTCGGGGGTGTCCGATCACCCCCCGGCCACCCCGGCCGCCGGGGCCGTTCCCGTGAACGCCGTGTTGCCGAGGGGGCCCGGTCTTGGAGGCGGGCGGGGGGCGGGGAGAGGATGAAGGGGGAGCCGGCGGACACCTCGGCGGAACCCCACCAGCACATCCACCAGCAGTGACAGCGGGAGGAAGCAGCGTGAGCGAGACGGACACGGGCAGGGGCGTCACCGGTGAGGACGAGGTCGTGGACCTCTGCCGCGAGCTGATCCGGTTCGACACCAGCAACTACGGCGACCACTCGGGCCCCGGCGAACGCGCCGCCGCCGAGTACGTCGCGGAGAAGCTCGCGGAGGTCGGCCTCGAACCGGAGATCTTCGAGTCGCACCCGGGGCGCGCCTCCACCGTCGCCCGGATCGCGGGCGAGGACCCGTCCCGGCCCGCGCTGCTGATCCACGGCCACCTGGACGTCGTACCGGCCAACGCCGCCGACTGGACCCACGACCCCTTCTCCGGCGAGGTCGCCGACGGGTGCGTGTGGGGGCGCGGGGCCGTCGACATGAAGGACATGGACGCCATGACGCTCGCCGTCGTGCGCGACCGGCTGCGCAGCGGGCGGCGGCCCCCGCGCGACATCGTCGTCGCCTTCCTGGCCGACGAGGAGGCGGGCGGCACGTACGGCGCCCGCTACCTGGTCGACAACCACCCCGGACTGTTCGAGGGCGTCACCGAGGCCATCAGCGAGGTCGGCGGCTTCTCCTTCACCGTGAGCGAGCAGCGGCGGCTCTACCTCATCCAGACCGCCGAGAAGGGCATGCACTGGATGAAGCTCACCGTGGCCGGCACCGCCGGGCACGGCTCGATGATCCACCGGGACAACGCCATCACCGAGCTGTCCGAGGCCGTCGCCCGCGTCGGCCGCCACAAGTTCCCGGTACGGGTCACCAAGACCACCCGCGCCTTCCTGGACGAACTCGGCGACGCGCTCGGCACCGAACTGGACCCCGAGGACATGGAGTCCACCCTCGCCAAGCTCGGCGGCATCGCCAAGCTCATCGGCGCCACCCTCAGCAACACCGCCAACCCCACCCAGCTGAACGCCGGCTACAAGGTCAACGTCATCCCCGGCGAGGCCACCGCCCACATCGACGGCCGCTTCCTGCCCGGCCACGAGGAGGAGTTCCTCTCCGACCTCGACCGGCTGCTCGGCCCGAACGTCCGCCGGACCGACGTGCACGCCGACAAGGCGGTCGAGACCACCTTCGACGGCGCCCTCGTCGAGGCCATGCAGTCCGCGCTGCTCGCCGAGGACCCCGCCGCCAAGGCGATCCCGTACATGCTCTCCGGCGGCACCGACGCCAAGTCCTTCGACGACCTCGGCATCCGCGGCTTCGGCTTCGCGCCGCTCAAGCTCCCCCCGGAGCTGGACTTCGCGGGCATGTTCCACGGCGTGGACGAGCGGGTCCCGGTGGACGGTCTGCAGTTCGGCGTGCGCGTGCTCGACCGGTTCATCGACGCCTCGTGACCCTTGTGAGGCCCGTTAATCAGGCAGGCGTACGAGATCTCCTGAGAAGGGTGAATGCGACCATAAGCTCGTAGCTCCATTACTCCCTCCTCGTTACACGTGATGCGACTCCGCACCTTGGAGCCGCAGTGCCAACTAGGAGGAATGATGATCAAGAAGGTCGTCGCTGCCGCGGCTGCCACCGGTGGTCTGGTGCTCGCCGGCGCGGGTATCGCCGCCGCCGACTCGGGTGCCCAGGGTGCCGCCGTGGGTTCGCCGGGCGTGCTGTCCGGCAATGTCATCCAGGTGCCGGTGCACGTTCCCGTGAACCTCTGCGGCAACACGGTCAACGTGATCGGGCTCCTGAACCCCGCCTTCGGCAACACCTGCGTCAACGCCTGACGCGGGCTCCCCGAGGGGCGTCTTTTACGAGCCGTCGGCCCCGTGGTGCGCGCCATGCGCTACGGGGCCGACCGGCCTTTTCCGTAGTCGAGGGCAGGGAATTTCAGGGGGGAACACCATGATGCGACAGGGCACCCGTAAAGGACTGCTCACCATGGCCGCCGCCACCGGTGTGATCGCCGCCGCGAGCGGCTACGCGCACGCCGACGCGGGCGCGGCCGGCTCCGCCGCCGGATCACCCGGCGTACTGTCCGGCAACAGCGTTCAGGTCCCGGTGCACATCCCGGTGAACGCCTGCGGCAACACCGTGAACGTGGTCGGACTGCTCAACCCGGCCGCGGGCAACGCCTGCGGCAACTCCGGTGGCCACGGCAGCGCCGGGGGCGCGCACGCCGGCGCGCACACCAGCAACTCGCCCGGCGTGGGCTCGGGCAACACCGTGCAGGTACCGGTCGACGTCCCGGTCAACCTGTGCGGCAACAGCGTCAACGTCATCGGCCTCGGCAACGGCGCGGTCGGCAACGACTGCGGCAACGGCGGGGGCGGCCACCAGAACCCGCCGGGGGGCGGCCAGGAAAACCCGCCCGGACATCCGGGCCACCCCGGGCATCCGGGGAACCCCGGCCATCCGGGCCATCCGGGCAACCCCGGTACTCCCGGTCACCCGGGGAACCCTGGTACGCCGGGACACCCGGGCCACCCCGGAAACCCGGACGAGCCGTGCCCTCCGGGACACCACCACCCCGGGCACCCTGGACACCCGGGTCACCCCGGCCACCCGGGCAACCCCGGGACTCCCGGTCACCCTGGCCATCCGGGTCACCCCGGCCACCCCGGGAACCCGGGTCACCCCGGTAACCCGGGCAACCCCGGCACCCCTGGAACCCCGGGCACGCCCGGCAACCCCGGTACGCCCGGCAACCCCGGCACCCCCACCACCCCCGGAACGCCGAGCACCCCCACCACCCCGGCCAAGCCCACCACCCCGAGCCACCACGGCTCCTCCCAGGTGAGCACCGGCGGCGGTGCCGTGCAGTCCCCGGCAGGCGGCGAACAGCTCGCCCACACCGGCGCCGACATGCCGCTGGGCCTCGCCCTCCCCTCGGGAGCGGTCGCCCTGCTCGCGGGAGCGGTGCTGTACCGCAAGGCCCGCCGCGCCGCGTAGCGCAGCCGAAAGCCGCGTGGAAGCCGCGCAGCGAACCCGCAAGGCCCGCCGCGCCGCGCAGCGAACCCCACCACGGCCAGACCGGAAAAACGGAGCGGGCCCCTCCGCAGAGGGGCCCGCTCCGTTCAGTCGTCCTGCTTCACCACGTGGCCCGCACCTGGCGGATGATCCGCCGGCGCAACCGCACCCTGCGGCTGCCGTCACGCAGCAGGCTCAGTCGGTCCAGTTCCCAGTGTCCGTACTCGGCATGGTCTGTCAGCAGACGCGTCGCCTCCTTGCGGGTGACCCCGCGCGGTACGTACACGTCGACAAATTCGTATTCCGGCATCGCATCTATTGTGCGGGCACGCGCCCGGTACGGATAGCGTCTGCACTATGTCTGATGCTGCGCAGCCCACCGCTGCCGAGGTACGCGCCGCCGCCGAGGCCGTCAAGACCGCGCTCGACCGCCACCTGGCGGCTGTCGAACGCCGGTCGGGTGAGGACGACCCGGCCGTCTACGAGGCGTTCAACCAGCTGGCAGCGGCCGCCGAGGCGTACGACGAACTGCTCTACGACCGCTACGACGAGGTCACCCCCTTCGAGATCCCCGGCGGGGACGACTCCCTGCCGCCGTACGCGGGCCCCGAGGAACCCCACGCGATCAGCGTGCTGATCCGCCGTGACTACGCGGTGTCCGAGCCCCAGCGGCTCCTGGCGCAGGCCGAGCGCGTGGAGGCGGCGGAGTACGAGAGCGCCGGACTGGACGACGAGGCGGCGGCCACGGTGCCCGGCGCGCTGACCATCCTGTTCGGGGAGTTCGAGCCCGACGAGATCGCCACCCGGCACAAGGAGTTCGGGCTGACGGAGGGCGACTCCACACTCTGGGTGACCGCGGCGGAGGAGGCCCCCGAGCCGGGCGAATGGCTGGAGGCACCCTTCGAGCAGCTCGACCCGCAGCACGTGGTCTGCCGTTTCGACGTGAGCGCGGTCTTCGACCAGGACGAGGACACCGAGTCCGACGACGAGGAGGACGACGACATCGTCGAACTCGACGGCGACGACGACCTGGAGCCGCTGGACGCCGAGCGCTGAGCCCCGAGGGGCGGTACGGGAACCAGCGGACCAGGTCCGTACCGCCCGTCGGCGGCCCGCTCAGCCCGCCACCGGCACCTGCGCGCTGAGCAGTGTCCGCAGCCGCGTCGTACGCGGCTTCGCCGGGACCTCCGCCACCGCCCGGGGCAGCGCCTGCTCCACCCCGTGCACCACGGACAGATGACGCTCGGCGCGCCCGAACGCCGTGTACACCCACGGCCGGCTGAGCGCCTGCGCGGCATCGCCCGGCAGCACCACCACGGCGGCGGGCCAGCGGGCGCCCACCGCCTGGTGCGCGGTCACCGCCCAGCCGTGCCGCACCCGGCTCTCCACCAGCTCCTTCGCCACGACCACCGCTCCGCCCGCGCACTCCAGGTGCAGCCCCTCGGCGTCGGCCCGGACGACCCGGCCCGGCACCGTACGGCCCGGGGCGGGGGAGTGGACGACCACGTCGCCGGGGTCGAAGCCGCCGAAGCGGCCGGGGCCGGGGTTCAGCCGTTCCTTGAGCGCGGCGTTCAGCGCGCGCGTACCGGCCGCGCCGCCGTGGCCCGGGGTGATCACCACCGTCTGCTCGGGGCGCACGCCGAACGCCCGGGGGACCGAGTCCGCGACCAGCTGCACGGTGCGGTGCACGGCCTCGCCCGCGTCCCGCACCGGGACGATGACGATCTCCTTGCCCGGCGCCTCCACCTGGCCCAGTTCACCCACGCCGATCCCGGACACCAGCTCGCCGAGCGGGCCCGGGTCGGGGACGCGGGAGGCGAGCTGCGGGCAGGCGCGGGCGGCGAGGAGGTCGGCGAAGACCCGGCCGGGCCCGGCCGACCACAGCAGCGCCGGGTCACCGCTCAGCAACAGCCGCGCGCCGTCGGGCAGCGACTCGGCGAGCATCGCGGCGCTCTCCACGTCGAGCTGGGGCGCGTCCAGCACGATCAGCAGATCGAGGTCGAGGGCGCCCTCCTGGTCGCGGCCGGGGCCCTCGGTGCCGGAGAGGACACCGGCGACCGTGCCGACGCACGAGGCGTCGTCGGACAGCAGCGCGGCGAAGCGCCGGGCGCCGTCGGGCGTGTGGCAGACGGCGAAGGCGCGCAGCCCCGCCGCGCGGGCGGCGTCCAGCAGCGCGGCCGGTTCGGCGCGGGCCGCCTCGCCGCCGGTGTGCAGGACGAGACCGTGTCCGGCGACCGCGCGGACCAGCTCGGACGCGCCGGAGGCCACCGCCTTCTCCCAGTCCGCCGAGGTCTCCTCCGAGGGGGCGTTGATCAGCCGGCCCAGCGCGTCGGCCAGGCTCTCCTCCGCGAGCGCGTACCGCTCCAGGCCCGCCAGCACACGGACCGGCCGCTCCTCCTCCTCGGACTCCTCGCCCTCCGCCGGGGCGGCCGGGCGGGCCGGGGTGCCGGGCTCCTCCAGGGCGTCCTGGAAGGCCAGCGCGTCGCCCTCCGCGAGCGCGGCCTGCACCGCCGCCTCCGCGTCCGGGACACCGCGCTGGGCCAGCGCCGCCGTGAGCGCCGGGAGTTCCAGGGCGGTGTGCCCGGCGAGCGCGGCCTGCTCAAGCAGCCACACGGTGAGCGCGCGGCCGCGCCGCTCGTCGTCGGGACCGCACTCGGCGCCGAGAAGGGCGCGCGCGAAGCCGTCGGCCTGCTCGGGGCGTACGCCGGTGATCCGCAGCAGCTGCCAGGGGTCCTCGCGGAGCGCGGCTTCGGCGCCCTCGCCGAGCACCGAGGTCGCCTGGGCGGCCAGGGCCGGCGGGGCGCCGCCCTCGGTGAGGACGCGGCGCACGGCGTCCACCGCCTCGGCGGGCGGCGCGACGGGCGCGGTGGGTACGGGGGCGGGCCGGGGTGGGGCCACCGGCTCGGGGGCGGGGCGGCGCGGGGCCGGGGCGGGCTCGGTGAACGCGGGGCGCACCGGCTTCTCGCCGCTCTCCACCGCGCGGACCGCCGCGAGCAGGTCGGCAGCGGTCCCGCTCAGCTTGGCGCCGCTCGCGACGGGCCCCTGCTTCTCGGCCTTGCGCCGCTCGATCCGCTCCCGCTCCAGCCGCTGCGCGGCCAGCTCGGCCTCGGCCTCGGACAGCTTGGGCGCGTCGTCACCCTCAGGGGTGGTTCCGCTGTCGTCGGAGGCGACGTCGTCACCCGCGGGAGTGGCTTCGGCCTCGGCAGGTACGGCACCGGAACCGGCACCCCCGTCCGCCTCCGGGACGGACGGACTCTCCGGGACGCCCTCCACCCCGGTCTCCTCCGTGGTCTCCGGCTCCGTGCTCACAGCGTGCTCCAGTCGTGATCGGGATAGCGGTGCACGGGCGCCGACACGTCGTCGAGAGCCCGGCAGATCTCGTCAGGAAGATTAAGCGCCTCCACTGACAACGCCGCCGCGAGCTGCCGCGCGGTGCGCGCGCCGACGACCGGGGCGGCCACACCGGGCCGGTCCCGGACCCAGGCCAGGGCGACCTGGAGCGGGGTGACCGCGAGCCCGTCGGCGGCCGTCGTCACCGCGTCCACGATGCGGCTCGCGGTGTCGTCCAGATACGGCTCCACGAACGGCGCCATGTGGTCGGAGGCGCCGCGCGAGTCCGGGGGAGTGCCGCCCCGGTACTTGCCCGTCAGCACACCCCGGCCGAGCGGCGAGGAGGGCAGCAGACCGATCCCGAGATCCAGCGCGGCGGGCAGCACCTCGCGCTCGACACCGCGCTGGAGCAGCGAGTACTCCAGCTGCGTACCGGCGAGCCGGGTGCGCGTGCCCGGGGCCGCGAGCTGCCAGGTGGCGGCCTTGGCGAGCTGCCAGCCGCAGAAGTTGGACACGCCCGCGTACCGCGCGCGGCCGCTGCTCACGGCCAGGTCCAGCGCCTGGAGCGTCTCCTCCAGCGGGGTGTCGGGGTCGTAGGAGTGGATGTGCCACAGGTCGACGTACTCGGTGCCCAGGCGGGTCAGGGAGGCGTCCAGGGCGGCGAGCAGATGGCCGCGCGAGCCGTCCACCCGGCGGTCGGGGTCCGGCACACTGCCGGCCTTGGTGGAGATCACCAGGTCCTCGCGGGGCACGAGACCGTCGGTGAGCCGGCCGAGCAGATACTCGGCGGCGCCGTCGCCGTACACGTCCGCCGTGTCGACCAGGGTGCCGCCCGCTTCCCAGAACGTCTTCAGCATGTCCGCGGCGTCGTGCTCCTCGGTGTCCCGGCCCCAGGTCAGGGTGCCGAGTCCGATCCGGGACACGCGCAGGCCGGTACGGCCGAGATGCCTCTGCTCCATGTGCGCGAGATTACTGGCCAGAGGTGGTGCCGTGGGTTGCCTGTGGACAACGCGATCCGGCCGCCTGTGGACAACGCGATCCGGCCGCGCCCCCGCCGGAACACCCGAGGCGGGGTGGGCCGCGCGGGAAAGGGTCGCTAAGGTCGGCCGCAGATACGTTACTTGCGAGTAAGGGGATCGGTCATGCAGCTCGGGATCAACCTCGGCTACTGGGGCGCCGGGATGGACGGGGACAACCTCGCCGTGGCGCAGGAGGCCGACCGGCTCGGCTACAGCGTCTGCTGGGCCGCCGAGGCGTACGGCTCCGACGCCGCCACGGTGCTCAGCTGGGTCGCCGCCCAGACGGAGCGGATCGACGTGGGCTCGGCGATCTTCCAGATTCCGGCCCGCCAGCCTGCGATGACCGCGATGACCGCGGCGACGCTGGACTCCCTCTCCGGCGGCCGTTTCCGCCTCGGCCTCGGCGTCTCCGGACCGCAGGTCTCCGAGGGCTGGTACGGCGTCAAGTTCGACAAGCCGCTCGCCCGCACCCGCGAGTACGTCGAGATCGTCCGCAAGGCGATGACCCGCGACCGCCTGTCGTACGAGGGCGAGCACTGGACGCTGCCGCTGCCCGGCGGCCCCGGCAAGCCGCTGAAGCTGACCGTGCACCCCGAGCGCGAGCACATCCCGCTCTACATCGCCGCGATCGGCCCGAAGAACCTGGAGCAGACGGGCGAGATCGCCGACGGCGCCCTGCTGATCTTCCCGGCCGCCGAGCACCTGGAGGAGACCGCCATCTCCTCGCTGCGCGCGGGCCGCGAGAAGGCGGGCAAGACCATGGAGGGCTTCGACGTCTGTCCGACCGTGCCCGTCGCGGTCGGCGCCGACGTGGACGTGACCCGCCTCGCGGACACCTTCCGCCCCTACACCGCGCTCTACGTGGGCGGCATGGGCAGCCGACAGCAGAACTTCTACAACCGGCTCGCCCAGCGCATGGGGTACGAGAAGGAGGCCGCCGAGATCCAGGACAAGTACCTCTCCGGCGACAAGCAGGGCGCCGCGGCCGCCATCCCGCACGACCTCATCGACAAGACCACCCTGCTCGGCTCGGTCGACCGGATCGCCGACCGGATGAAGGCCTACGCGGCCGCCGGGGTCACCACCCTGACCCTCGCCCCGGCCGGCTTCACCCTGGAGGAGCGGATCGCCTCCCTGCGCGGCGGCGCCGAGGCCCTGGAGCGCGCCGGACTCGCGTAACACGGCACGACGAGAAGTTTTCGCGGCCGTGGTGGGGGCTCGGGGGTCTTCCCCGCCACGGCCGGCACCGGGAACAACGCGCCGGTCCCCGGCCCGGTTACGGCTCCCGGCACTCCCTCTTTCGGCCCAGCGCGCACACACCGCGGTTGCGGGTCCTCTTTATCCGCATTTGACTTTTTCACTGCGGAGACCTGCAGAGAGGTGCCCACGATGCTTTCGGCCAAGAGCCTGTTCCAGGAGATCCTCGACAACGACGCGTCCTTCCGGCTCTTCTGCTCCATCGCCGCAAGCGGGGAGGCCCAGGGCGGCTGGGAGAACGGCCGCATCGCCGCCCTCGTACCGCAGGGCGAACGCGCCCTCGCCCCCAAGATCGCCCGCCATGGCGCCGACGAGGACAAACACGGGCGGATCTTCCACGCCCTGCTGCGCAAACGCGGCCTCGAACCCGTGCCGGTCCCGCCCGACACCGACTACACGATGCTCCTGGAACGGCACGGCATCGGCCTCGCCCACGACAAGCTCAGGGCCGACCGCCCGCTCACCGTGGACGACATCGTCACCTACCTCGCCCACAGCCGCGTCACCGAACAGCGGGCCTCCGAACAGATGCGGCTGCTGCTCGGACTCTTCGGCGACCACCCGGACATCGGCCGCGCCGTCCGCATGATCTCCCACGACGAGGACAACCACCTCGCCTACTGCCACGAGGAACTGCTGCGCCTGGCCTACGCCGGACACGGCCGCGCCATCCAGCGCGTCCTGCGCGAGTGCGCGCTCGCCGAGATCCGGATCTACCGGGACGTCAGCCTCGCCGTCATGGCCCACATGGGCCGCGTCCTGCGCTGGTCCCCGATCAGGAACGCGCTGCTCGCCGCCGGCATCCACGCCCTCTACGCCTGGGAGCGGGCCCTCGGCTGGCGCCGGATGGTCACCCTGGAGATGCCGGAGCGGCGCGACGCGCTCGGCGGCCCCGCCCCGAAGGCCGCCGAGTTCGCCTGAGCATCCCCGGGCCCTACAGCCAGCCCCGCCGCCGGAAGGTGCGGTACAGCAGGACCTCCAGCACCACCATCACGGCCACCACCGCCGGATAGCCCCACATCCAGTGCAGCTCCGGCATGTTCTCGAAGTTCATGCCGTAGATGCCCGCGATCAGCGTCGGCACCGCCGCCATCGCCGCCCAGGACGAGATCTTCCGCATGTCGTCGTTCTGCCGCACGCTCATCTGCGCCAGATGCGCCGAGAGGATGTCGGAGACCAGCCGGTCCAGGCCCTCCACGGACTCGTTCACCCGGGTCAGATGGTCGTTGACGTCCCGGAAGAACGGCCGCGCCCCCTCGTCCACGAACGGCACCGGCGCACTGGTCGTCCCCGTGCCGGAGAGCCGGGTGAGCGGCACCGCCAGCGGCACCGTCGCCCGCCGGAACTCCAGGACCTGCCGCTTGAACATGTAGATCCGCGACGCGGTGTTCCGCGACCCCGCGTCCGAGGGCGAGAAGACCTCCGCCTCCAGCTCGTCCAGGTCCGTGCCCAGCTCGGTCGCGACCTCCAGATAGGCGTCCACCGTCGCGTCCGCGATCGCGTAGAGCACCCCGGTCGGGCCGTGCCGCAGCTTCGCCGGGTCCGACTCCACCCGGCGCCGCACCTCCTCCAGCGGCGCCGCCTTGCCGTGCCGCACCGTCACCACGAACGAGTCGCCGATGAACACCATGACCTCGCCGGTGGTGACCGTGTCGCGCTGCGGCTCGTAGAACACCGGCTTGATCACGAGGAACAGCGAGTCGTCGTAGACCTCCATCTTGGGCCGCTGGTGGGCCTTCAGGGCGTCCTCCACCGCCAGCGGATGCAGCCCGAACACCTTGCGGACGAGGTCGAACTCCTCCGCCGTGGAGTCGTGCAGCGCGATCCAGACGAACGCGTCGTCCTGCGCCCGCGCCTCCTTCAGCGCTTCGGCCGGGTCCTTGAACGTCTTGGCGCGGCGTCCGTCGCGGTAGATGGCACAGTCGAAGATCACGGGGAGCATTTTCCCGCCCGCGGGCGGCTTACGCACGCGGGGCGGCCGAATCGGCCTCCCCGGCCGCCCCGCGCGCACGCCGGTCTACGCTGGGGCCCATGCCGACCCTGATCCTCGTCCGGCACGGACGCTCCACGGCCAACACCGCGGGACTGCTCGCCGGCTGGACCCCCGGCGTCGCCCTCGACGAGCGCGGCACCGAGCAGGCCGCGGCCCTGCCCGCACGGCTCGCCGCGCTGCCCCTGAGCGAGGTGGTCGTCAGCCCGCTCCAGCGCTGCCAGGAGACCATGCGGCCGCTCCTGGACGCCCGCCCGGACCTGCCCGTCCACACCGACGAGCGGATCGGCGAGTGCCACTACGGCGACTGGTCTGGGCGCAAACTCGCCGAGCTGAAGGACGAACCCCTCATGGAGGTCGTCCAGGCCCACCCCTCCGCCGCCGCCTTCCCGGGCGGCGAGTCCATGCGGGCCATGCAGCACCGCGCCGCCGAGGCCGTACGCGACTGGAACGCGCGCGTGGAGCGCGAGCACGGCGCCGACGCCGTCTACCTCATGTGCTCCCACGGCGACATCATCAAGGCCTTGGTGGCCGACGCGCTCGGCCTCCACCTCGACCTGTTCCAGCGGGTCGCCGTCGAACCCTGCTCCGTCACCGCGATCCGCTACACCCGCCTGCGGCCCTACCTGGTGCGCCTCGGCGACACCGGCGACCTTTCGTCGCTGGCCCCGCGCGAAACACCCCCGGAGGGCGACGCACCGGTCGGGGGCGGTGCGGGCGCACCGTGATCGCCGCCCGCAGTAGGGTGAGGCCACCCGAACCCACTCGATCCCATGGAGACAGGACGTGTCCCGTCAGGTGTTCCTCTACGACCCGCCGGACCGCTTCGTGGCCGGCACGGTCGGACTGCCCGGACGCCGTACGTTCTTCCTCCAGGCCATCGCGGGCCCCCGGGTGACCAGCGTCGCCCTGGAGAAGACGCAGGTCGCCGCCCTGGCCGAACGGATGGACGAACTGCTCGACGAGGTCGTGCGGCGCAGTGGCGGCAACGCGGCCGTGCCCGCCGTCGCCCCCACCGAGATCGCCGACACCGGCCCGCTGGACACCCCCATCGAGGAGGAGTTCCGCGTCGGCACCATGGCGCTCGCCTGGGACGGCGAGGAACAGCGCATGATCGTCGAGGCGCAGGCCCTCGTCGAACTGGACGCCGAGACCGAGGAGGACCTCGCCCAGGCCGAGGAACGCCTCCTCCAGGACGAGGAGAACGGGCCCCCGATGCTGCGGGTCCGGCTCACCGGCGCGCAGGCCAGGGCCTTCGCCAAGCGCGCCCTCGACGTCGTCAACGCCGGGCGGCCGCCGTGCCCGCTGTGCAGCCTCCCGCTCGACCCGGAAGGACACGTATGTCCGCGCCAGAACGGATACCGCCGGGGAGCGTGACCGCCACCGACGCGGACCTCGCGGAACTGAT
Source organism: Streptomyces sp. NPDC005435 (assembly GCF_040703155.1). Taxonomy (NCBI): domain Bacteria; kingdom Bacillati; phylum Actinomycetota; class Actinomycetes; order Kitasatosporales; family Streptomycetaceae; genus Streptomyces; species Streptomyces sp. NPDC005435. The sequence goes on along the minus strand of NZ_JBEXEQ010000020.1, from coordinate 2,240 downwards.
CGCGCGGGGCGAGCTGAGCGTACGCGGCCGCATTCGCGACGCCTCCAACGCGGCCCTGTTCTGCACGGTCGCCCTGGACGGCCGCGAAGCGTCCTGCGTGTACAAGCCCGTCGCCGGGGAGCGCCCGCTGTGGGACTTCCCCGACGGCACCCTGGCGGGCCGCGAGGTCGCCGCCTACGAGGTCTCCGAGGCCACCGGCTGGGGTCTCGTCCCGCCGACCGTGCTGCGCGAGGGCCCCTACGGCGAGGGCATGTGCCAGCTGTGGATCGACGTCGGCTCCGAGGCCGAACTCCTCGCCCTGGTCGACGGCGACGAGCCGGGCCCCGGCTGGAAGGCGGTCGGCTTCGCCGAGGTCGGCGAGGGCCGCACCGCGCTGCTCGTGCACGCCGACGACGTACGGCTGCGCCGCCTCGCCGTCCTGGACGCCGTGATCAACAACGCCGACCGCAAGGGCGGCCACCTGCTGCCCACCGCGTCCGGCGCGCTCTACGGCATCGATCACGGCGTCACCTTCAACACCGAGAACAAGCTGCGCACCTTGCTGTGGGGCTGGGCGGGCGAGCCGCTGGCCGAGGAGGCCGTCACCGTCCTCGACCGGCTCCAGGCGGAGCTGGCCGAGGGCGCGGCCCTGGCCGCCCGCCTCGCGCCCCTGCTCACCCCCGCCGAGATCGAGGCCACCCGCGCCCGCGTCGCCGCCCTGCGCGCCTCGGGCCGCCACCCCGAACCGGCGGGCGACTGGCCCGCGATCCCCTGGCCCCCGGTCTGACGAACAGGGCCTCCCTGCACGGAATCCGCCCCCGCGCAAGAGCGCCTGTCAGGCCATCCGGCCCGATCCGGTTCGTATGCGCCGCTCGTGGGCGGTTAGTCTCATGTACATGCATGCCTGGCCCGCTTCCGAGGTCCCCGCCCTGCCCGGTCAGGGCCGCGACCTGAGGATTCACGACACCGCGACCGGCGGTCCGGTCACCCTGGACCCCGGTCCTGTCGCCCGGATCTACGTCTGCGGCATCACGCCGTACGACGCGACCCACATGGGTCACGCGGCGACCTACAACGCGTTCGACCTCGTCCAGCGCGTGTGGCTCGACACCAAGCGGCAGGTCCACTACGTCCAGAACGTCACCGACGTCGACGACCCGCTGCTTGAGCGGGCCGACCGGGACGGCGTCGACTGGGTCGCCCTCGCCGAGAAGGAGACCGCCCTCTTCCGCGAGGACATGACCGCCCTCAGGATGCTGCCCCCGCAGCACTACATAGGCGCCGTCGAGGCCATACCCGGCATCGTCCCCCTCGTGGAGCGCCTGCGTGACCTCGGCGCCGCCTACGAGCTGGACGGCGACATCTACTTCTCCGTCGAGTCCGACCCGCACTTCGGCGGTGTCTCCCACCTCGACGCGGCCGCCATGCGGCTGCTGTCCGCCGAGCGCGGCGGCGACCCCGACCGGCAGGGCAAGAAGAACCCGCTCGACCCGATGCTGTGGATGGCCGCCCGTGAGGGCGAGCCCAGCTGGGACGGCGGCTCGCTCGGCCGGGGCCGCCCCGGCTGGCACATCGAGTGCGTCGCCATCGCGCTCGACCACCTCGGCATGGGCTTCGACGTCCAGGGCGGCGGCTCCGACCTCGCCTTCCCGCACCACGAGATGGGCGCCTCGCACGCCCAGGTGCTCACCGGCGAGTTCCCCATGGCCAAGGCGTACGTCCACGCGGGAATGGTCGGCCTGGACGGCGAGAAGATGTCGAAGTCGAAGGGCAATCTCGTCTTCGTCTCCCAGCTGCGCCGCGACGGCGTGGACCCGGCCGCGATCCGGCTCGCCCTGCACTCCCACCATTACCGTTCCGACTGGGAGTGGACCGACCAGGTGCTCCAGGACGCGGTGGACCGGCTCGGCCGCTGGCGCGCCGCCGTCTCCCGGCCCGACGGCCCCTCCGCCGACGCGCTGGTGGACGAGGTCCGCGCGGCCCTGGCGAACGACCTCGACGCGCCCGCCGCCCTGGAGGCCGTGGACCGCTGGGCGGCCCGTCAGGAGGCCGAGGGCGGCACCGACATCGGCGCCCCCGGCCTGGTCAGCCGTACGGTCGACGCGCTGCTCGGCGTCGCGCTCTGACCCGGCACGGCATCTGACACGACAGTGGGGGGGGGCCCCGCCGGGGGGGGGCCCCCCGGCCAGAACCCCGACAGCCACACAGCGCCGCCCAACCGCCCCGAGAGGGAGAGGGGGGGGGGGGGGTAAGGAGTTGAT
>NZ_JBEXEQ010000019.1:0-141109 GCF_040703155.1 Streptomyces sp. NPDC005435 | reverse complement strand
GGCGACGGAGCTGACCCAGGCGTGTGGGGGGGGGGGGGGCCGCCCGGGGGGGGTGCAGGCGGGAGGCGCGGCCCCCCCCGCCCCCCCCCCCCCGGGCGGGCCGCGGGCGGGGGCGGCGCCCCCCGGGCCGGCGCCGACGACGGCCGACGGCTACGAGGAACTGCTCAGCCGAATTGACGCGGCAGGCAGCGTCGGTGAGTCCATGGTGAAGGCGTTCAACGACCAGACCGAGTTGCTCCGAACCATGGACCGGCAGCGGGGCGCGGCCGGTCTGGTGGACCAGATGGCGGGCCACCTCACCTCTCTGGAAGATGCGCTCAACTTCGCCGTGCTGCCGACCGCGCGTCGCCCCGTGGCGCTCGCACTCGCGGGCGCGTCGACCCTCGCAGCGTGGCAGGCAATCGACTCCGGAGCGGTCGAGCGGGCATGGCGTCACTACGAACTCGCGAAGCGGGCGGCGCGTGACGCTGAGGCGCCGATGTACCTGGCTCATGCAATGGCGGAACAGGCTTACGTGCTCTGCGAGGCGGGCCGACCGGCGCTCGGTGTCGACCTGGTGCGCGATGCGCAGCGGACCGTAGGGCGATCAGGTTCCGCCCGGCTCCATGCCTGGCTGTATGCCGCTGAGGCCGAACTGTGCGCTCACGCGGGCATGGCGGACGACTGTCGACGCGCGCTGGATGCCGCTATGGCAAGCATCCCGCCGGGTTCGGAGGACCGCGATCCGGACATGCTGAGCATCTTCCTGAATGACGCTCACCTCGCTCGATGGCGCGGCAACGTGCTTGCCCTGCTCGGCGATGGCGAGGCGGTCACGAGTCTGTACGGCGCGCTGGAGGGGATCGATGCGACCTTCGTGCGGGCCAGGGCCGGACTGCACGCCGACCTGGCGCAAGCACATCTCACGCGGGCCGAGTACGACGACGCTCACGGCCATCTGAGGCAAGCGCGGCTACTGGCGAGCCGCACCGGTTCGGTGCGGCAGCGCCGTCGCGTGGATTTGCTCAGTGCGCGGCTTTGACCCCGGCCGCCCGTCGGGTGGCGAGGATGTGCAGCAGAGCAACGAGGGTGCCGGACCCCATCAACTCGCCGCGGGCCATGAGACCCGGAATATCGGCTAGCGGAACCCACTCGACGTGACCCGCTTCTTCCAGGTCAGTTGGTTCACCAACCCTTTCCGCCCCGTGGCCGACGAAGATTTCGTGCGGCGAGTCGACCATGCCCACCATGGGTTGATAGGTCACGACGTGTTCGAGCGACTTCGGCCGCCACCCCGTCTCTTCGACGACTTCCCGAAGCGCCGTATCGGCCGCGTCCTCACCGGCGTCAACGATGCCGCCCGGGAGCTCCCAACCGAACTGTTGGGGAACGAAGCGGTACCGCCACATCATGAGCACGCGGTCTTGGTCGTCCAGGACGGCAGTCACGGCCACGTGGTGCAGCCTCACCACGTGGTGCTCGAACGGCTCCATGCCCGGCGGTTCCACATCCCAGAGCTGAAGCTTCACCCACTGGTTGTCGTACAGGTCCCGCTCACCGTGGATGCGCCACGGCTCCACGCCTTCCGGCCGCTGGACGCTCACCGCGCCGGGCACCCGGTACGAGCTGCGACCGCGTACCTCTAGTGCGCCTTCCGCAACGAGGCGGGCGAGTACCTGGCGCAGCGCCGTCCGGCCGATGCCAAGCTCTTCAACCAGCGCGCGTTCCGACGGGAGCTTTTCACCAGGGGCGTACGCGCCGTCCGCAAGCCGCTCACGAAGTGTCTCGTAGACCTTGGTCGTCTTAGGTCCCATCCGCGGAGCACTCTCCGTTCTGCTGTGGTGCGTACCAGACTACTAGTCGAGTCTCGCTCTCGGGGTGCACTGTCGATACAGATGAGGGCTGTACTAGTCACCTTATGCATAAGTTTGTGGGCTTATGGCTGACGTGGTGGTCGAAGATTCTTTGCAACCCCCTTGCGGGGCGCTGTCAAAGCTGGATGATTGTAGGGCGCCTACATGTTGCGTCCTGTCGTGATAAATCCCAATAGCTAAGCCGTGAAGCGAGACGTCATTGAGTCCTTCTGTTGCCGTTCCGCGTTTCAGTGCCGATGAAGTTTCCGACGCCGTAGGCGCGCCCGTGCAATTTCTGGGAAATGGCGCATTCGGGGATACATGGAAGGTCGGTAACGAGGCCGTGAAAGTCATCTGTGTGGATGACTATCCCAAAACGCGGCTTGAGCGAGAAGTCGAAGGACTCTCGCGAGTTAATTCACCTTACGTCGTGGCATTGCATGGGGTGGAAGAGCTGAAGCTTGGAGGCCAGCAGCGGCCGGCCCTGCGTTTCGAGTATATCGAGGGTGGGGATGCTGAGCAGCGGCTGGCAAGCGGCGGGCTGGTCTCCATGGGGTCCGTTCGCGGGTTCTTGCGAGGCGTGCTGCTTGGCGTGCAAGCCATCCACAAAGCGGCAACGATTCACCGGGACATCAAGCCCGCAAACATTGCATTGCGCGACGGACGATGGGAACGTCCCGTGCTGCTAGATCTGGGCCTGGCTAAGCAAATGGATGCGAGCACGATCACGGTTTATCCCGGACACATTGGCACTATGCCCTACATGGCGCCCGAACAACTTGAGGGGCGACGTGCACGCAAAGCAGCCGACTTGTGGGCGGTGGGAGTATCGGTCAGGCAGTTGATCTCTGGTCGACACCCTTTCTATTCTGAGCACGAGACATACACCATTGACGAGGCTTTCACTAAGCTTTCCGCTGGGCCCGAAGCTTTGCCGAATGATTGTCCCGACGATGTTAAGCAGGTGCTAGATAGGCTTACGGCCTTCGTTGAGCATGAGCGTGGAAGCAGCGCCAGTAACTTGGCGAGACTAGCGTCGCAGTAGGGGGGGAAATGACTCACGAAGAGCCGGAACCCATGCCTGATGAGGATTTGGATTGGCTGGGGGATGACGATAGCGTAACGCAGACAGTCAACGAAGAAAAACTGGAAGAAGAAGCCGCTGCTGCGTGGCTGGCTACCGAAGAGGCCTACATTCCCTTGGATGATGGGAATGGCTACTTGGCCGTAGGGGGAACTGATGCCGGGAGTGTCGTGTCTTCGCCGCCGGCTGGATGGCCTTCGGCTACCGAAGTGACGGCCCCAGCTATCGTTAGCCGCGAGGGCGCTCTATCCGGTGACCGCCCTATCTACCTTGTGCACCGCGGAGCCCGGCACGCAAACTTTTTGCCTGTAGTGATGGGCGACCTGCACCACAAAAAGGGTCGGCACCTGACCCTCGGAGCAATTGCCGGTCTATCTGCCGCTAAGCCCCAGAAGATCGCTTCGTTCTTCGACCAGACGTCCGTGGCGGCTCTTCGTATCGCTGACCCTCAGTGCTACCGCCTTGATGAACAAGTACTTCGGCTCCCTCCCAATCCGGTTGGCAAGCGAGCCCTGGAATACGCTCCGTATCTTAGCTCTGCCGATCAGTCTGGCTGGTTGGCTCAGGTGATTGACGCGCAGAGGGCAGTGGGGGCCAACTTGCTCCTGACCCCAGGGCGTGCGCTCAACCCGGACGACCCGCAGAAGTCTCTGGACGCAACGTTCCAGGAGGCGGACCGTACCTTGGCCTTGACGGAGCGGGGCGAGCGCGTAGCCCTCAACCTCACGCTTCCGTCTCGCTGGCTCGCTGCTGGGGCGCTTCGCAACCGACTTCTCGACGAGATTCTTGATCAAGATCAATTCGACGTGTTGTATGTGCGGGTTCAATGGGCGCAGACCAAAGCATTTGCTCCTACGGAGGATGCCGACCTGCTTATGGGCATTAGGCGACTCGCGAACCTCTGTCAGGATGAAGGAAGGGCGTTGCTGCTTCCTCAGACGGGACTGACGGGATGGTTCGCCCTTGCGCACGGCGCTGCTGGCTATGGACTCGGCGTTAGTGGCTCTGAGCAGTGTTTCGCCGAGCACGTATTTCGACGAGCCCGTCAAGGTCAGCAGCAAGCGCAAAGGTATTTCGAAAGTCAGATGCTCCACACGGTCGACAGCAGCTCTCACGACCTAGTGCAGTTGGCGCCTGGGTACATTGCCTGTGACTGCTCGTACTGTCCCAGCCTTTTCGACAGCCAGCCTTGGTCTCATGCTCTCTCTGCGCTCCACCATGTTTTCTCGATGGGTGCACTGACGGCGCGTGTCCACGAAGACTCGGCTAGGGGCGGCCGTCATGGGGCAATCCGGCGGGTTGTGGCTGCTGCTAGACGGTGGTCGAATGGGCTACCGCCCCTGGGGCCTGGTGACGTCCCGCGTCACCTGGGCGTCTGGGATCAGGCCCTGTAGTCGTTGTTAGATCGACGCCGAACACTAGCCCAATAGTGCCGCTCACCTCACCATTGCTATACAGGTGAGCGGCCCTTTCAGCGAGTAGTTCGCGGTAAACGTTGAGTGCACTTGAAGCTTTTTTAGCGCGAGGTGTTACAACGTGATCAATGCCGCTCTGTGGATGTAGAGTCGCCAAACCGATGCCTGCTCGCTTGAACCATTCCTTGTGGGCGGCGGCTCTTGATGAGTGGGTAGACGCGATCACGAGCCATGATTCGTCCGCGGAAGCCCGATGCCGCAGTGTTTGACTGAAACCGCTTCGCCAATCGTTGATTTTGACTTCCAGGGTCCCAATGTGTTTAGCGGGGCTTACGTACTTCGAAACGGCATGCCAGTGCCCGCGCGACTCTTTCTGGACGTGACCGTACTCCATGAGTCGCGGTAGAATATTTGACGAAATATACTTCGCGCTAAACGGTACTTGTTTCGAAAGTGAGGCTGCGCTTATTGTCTCGGCTTCCATTTCATTGAGAGCGCGCAGCACGCACATGTCTGCAAAATCTACAATGAAAGACTGCTGATGGGTGGTCCTGTGTTTGAGGATCGTCTTATCGAATTCAATGAACACAATATCGGGGATGCCGGCACTAGTTTGAACCTCGAAGAGTGTTTCGATACTCCGTCCCGGCAGTAAACGTGCGGACTGCTCGGAGATGAGTGAGAGCATGTCGGCTTCCCGTTGGAATTGCTTCCTCGACACATCGTTCTCCTAGGCTAGACTTCTCGCGCCAGTATACGGTTAGCTCGTGTTTTTTTCCATGGGTGCATGGCGAAAAATTGTCGAACTTTTAGTGCAAGATGCTTCGCAATAGGTGCTGCAATTTCTTTGATCTAACCGTCGGACCGCGACACGAAGATTGGCTCAGTCGTAATCGTCCGTACCTCTTGCCCGACCTGCGCGCGCTGGGCCGCACCGACCGGGGCTGGGGGTCAGTGAGGCTGGCCCCCTAGCGCCCACCGGCCTCGCCAACAAGAACGGCCACCCGCCACGGGGTGGGGGCGGGTGAGGTGCCGTTCCGGGTTGATGGCGACGGCTCTACGTCTCTCCCTCTGGAAGGGGGCCGACGTCGAGCACGCGTTGTGCTGGGGGCCAGCCGCCCACGACGCTGTGGGCTCGCAGAGCGGCGGTGCCCGACGAGCTTTGTCGACTGCGGGGTGTTTGACCTGCTGTCCGGCCTAGCCTCAGGTCATGACAAACGGCCATGACTTTATGCCCCAGCCTCCGCCCGCCGCCCCAGGTGTTCTCCGACTCCGCCTCGATCCTGCTGCCATGTTCGAGCAGGTCAAGATTCGAGCGACGCCCGGCCTTGCCCGTGAACTCCTGGCCGAGCTGGAAGCACAAGGGGCAGATGCCAGCTACGGAGCAGAGTTCGGGATCGAATCCGGGCAGCTGCTCATCGTTGCGCTGATGATGCGTGACAGCGGCGCCTGGATGACATTGCGGACTGCCATCGGGGCTGTCGCCAACCGCCACCAGGGCGCCCGGATCCGTGTCGAGCTCGGAGACCGCACAGTCGAGATTGAGGGCAAGAGCACGTCGGACATGGAGGCCCTGTTGCGACAGGCGCGCGAGTTGTTCGAAGCAGATGCCGAACGGTGGCGACAGAGTCGCAGCAGCGGCAACGGGGAAGACGAGGAGTAAGCCGGCACCCTCTGACGGCAACAGGTGCGGACGTACATGGACCCGCGTGAGCGGTCGTGCACTTCGCCCCTTCGGGAGCTGCCTTGCGGGACAGCTCCCGAAGCACCAAGACAGAACCTGTAGGGCTGTGGCTCGCCCGCCCATTGACACGGTTTCCCCCAGGCGTCCCCCGGCAGTGCAAGCTGCTAGGGAAGACGCAGGTCGCGGCGCGCCGGCGGAGCCCGCTGTAAATCTGCCGGCTCAGCCTTCCCAGGTTCGAATCCTGGCGCCGCCACACGGGAACGAAGGGCCCGTGACCTGCTATCGCAGCAGGTCACGGGCCCTTCGTCATGCCCCGAGCCGGTCGGGCTCAAGGGCTCAAGGGCTCAAGGGCCCAAGACTCAGGCGCCGCCGCCCTTGCGGACACCCCGTCCGAACGCCGAGCGGCGCGGCAGCCCTCCGAGGGTTGCCGCGCCGCCTGGGGTGGAGCGGGTGGAGCGAGAGGAACGGTCAGACGGCGTCCGGAGCCGTCGCGTCAGCGGCGGTGGTCGCGGCCGTGACCGCGGTCGTCGTCACGGTGGCCACGGCCCGGGCCGCGGTCGTCGCCACGGCCGCCGCGGCCGCCCCACGACGCGTCGTCGACGAGGCGACGGCGGTCGTCGCGCAGCGTCGCGGTGTCGCGGTTGTTGTCCCAGACGTAGTTGCGACGGTCCAGGTAGACGTCACGGAAGGTGTCACGGCCGACGCCCGTGTGGACGCGGACGGTCGAGTGGCCGCCGAGGCTGAAGTGACGGAAGGTGTACGTGACACCGCGCCGGCTCTCCGTCAGCGTCCACCCGTCGAGGTTGACGCGGCTGCGGGAGTTGTTGGTGAGCTCGACCCACTCGTTGTTCAGCGAGCGGTTGGAGCCGTTGTCGAAGCCGGGGGAGTCGTACTGCACACGGCTGATCTGCACGTCCGCCCGGTGCGGACGGGCGTCCGCGGCGGAGGCCGGCAGGGCCACCGAACCGACCAGAGCACCGGCCGCGATGGCGACGGCGGCCAGGCGGCGAGCGGTCACGGAAGCTGAAGCAGTCACAGGTTCTCCTGCATGGTGCGGGCACATCCGCGTACGGAGGCCGTACGCGGGTCGTGCGGTGTGCGGATGGCGACCAACTGGCCGCGCATCCACACCTTGTCCGGGATGCGGACGTGATGTGGGGAAAACGTGAATCGTGTTACCGATCGAGCATGTATCTGTGACTCTTACCTGTAACGTCCATTCATAGGAAAAATGCACCGAGTTGACCGCTTTGCAGCGTCGGAACCCTTGTGATCACTGGGCTCGGGTCGTCTTCCGCCACACCACGCCACCCCGGCCGCCGAAGGACCGTCACCCGAAAGTGAGTAACAGAGGCGCGTGACACAACGGGGCTCGCCGGGACGCCCCACGCGCCCCTGGCGGCCCTTCACCGGCCCTGACCGGTGCGTCCGCCCCCGCCCGGGGCAGACTGACGGCATGTCCTCCCGTCGCAGAACCTGTCCCGTGTGCCGCCGCGAGATCGCCGTCGTCGCGGGCCGCTTCGCCCGGCACGACCCGCCCGGCGCACGCGAACACGGCGAACTCGTCTCCTGCTCCGGCTCCCGCAGCCAGGCCCACATCGGCGCCGCCCAGCCCACGTTGGACGGCTACGCGGTGCCCGAGTTCCCCGGACAGCTGCCCCTCTTCTGAGACCCGGGGGCCCCTCGGCGGGCCGGCCTCAGCCGCCCGCCACCGCCTTCACCGCCACCGCCACCGGCGTGGAGCCCGCGATCAGCTCCAGCGTCAGCCCCGCCGTCGCCGAGGACTCCACCAACTCCGCCAGCACGGCCGCCACATCGTCCCGCGGCACCGGCCCGCGCCCGGTGTGCGCCGCGAGGTTCACCAGGCCGGTTCCGGGCTCGTCCGTCAGTGAACCGGGGCGCAGGACCGTCCAGTCGAGGGCCTCCTGCCGGGTGACGTACGCGTCCGCCGCGCCCTTGGCCCGCAGGTAGACATCGAACACCTCGTCACCGGCGTGGGCCGGATCCGCGCCCATGGAGGAGACGACCAGGAACCGCCGTACGCCCGCGCGCACCGCCGCGTCCGCGAACAGCACCGCCGCGCCCCTGTCCACCGTCTCCTTGCGGGCCGTCCCGCTGCCCGGACCGGCGCCGGCGGCGAACACCGCCGCGTCCGCGCCGCGCAGACACGCCGCGACCTCCTCCAGGGACGCCGACTCCAGGTCGAGCACGACCGGTTCGGCACCGGCCGCCCGCAGGTCTTCGGCCTGTCCCGGGTCGCGGATGATCCCCGCCACCTCGTCCCCGCGCGCGGCGAGCAGACGCTCCAGCCGCAACGCGATCTGTCCATGCCCTCCAGCGATGACGATGCGCATGTCTTCGACCGTACGCCCGGCAAACGCCATCCGCCGAACGGGTGGACACCCGGCCTCCGAAGCGCTCCGGGACCCTGGCGGCCGCCCCTCACGACAGCTTCCCCCGCCCCTGCCGGGGCAGCCCCAACTCCTCCGCCGCCGCCGAGTTGCAGTACTCCCGCACCGCGCTCGTACGGGCCACCACGCGCCCCCGGTGCACCACGATCCGGGTGTAGGCGAGGGACAGCGCGCCCGGCAGCCGGTCGCCGCGCACCGCGAGGAGTTCGGCGGGGAAGCCCGCCTCCACACGCACCTCGGGCAGCCCCAGCGCGGCGCGCGCCGAGGCGCTGACCGTGTCGTACGCGTCCTCGGGGTTCAGCCCGTGCGCGGAGGCGAGGAGATAGGCCGCCTCCAGGGGGTCGCCCCGGCCGACGGGGTTGGCCACGTCCCGCAGCGCGCCGCTGCCCGCCGCCACCCGCACCCCGGCCGCGCGCAGCAGCCGTACCGGAGCCGTGCCCCGGATGTCCGCGGCGCCGCAGACGCCCTGGGGCAGGCAGATCACCGTCACCCCGGCCGCCGCGAGCTGGTCCGCCGCGCGGCGGGCGACCTGGGCGGGCAGCCGGGCGAGCCCCGCGCACGGGCCGATCGTCACACCGGCGCGCAGCCCGCCCGCCATGGCCGCGAGCCGGGCGAGGCGGGCCGGGTCGGCGGCGTCGGTGTGCAGGTCCACCGGGGCGCCGTGCTCGGCGGCCAGCTCCAGGACCGCCGCCGTGTACCCCGTGGGGTCGGGGTCCACGTCCGGGCAGCCGCCCACCACCGAGGCGCCCATCTTCACCGCGTCCCGCAGCAGCGCGAGCCCGTCGGCCCCGGCCGTCCCGGTCAGCAGCCGGGGCATCGCCACCGCCGTCAGCTCCGCGAGCCCGCGCAGTGAGCGCCGGGCCTGCAGGACCGCCTCCAGCGCGCCGAGCCCGCGCTCCTCGCCGACCCGGACGTGCGCGCGGGCCGCCGTCGCCCCGTGCCCGAGCTGGAGCAGCGCGGCCTCGGTGGCCCGGCGCTGGACGTCCTCGGGGGCGTACGACACCGGGCCCGGCTGCTCGGCGCTCAGCGCGGTGTCGCCGTGGGCGTGCGGTTCGGCGGGGGCGGGCAGCAGCAGATAGCCGCCGAGGTCCACGCGGGAGACGGTGCCCGGGGGTCCGGGCGCCAGGCTGCCGGCCGTGCCGACCGCCTCGATACGCCCGTCCGCCACCCGTACGTCGACGGTCCGGCCGTCGGTCAGCCGCGCCCCGCACAGCAGGAGCGCGGCCGGGTCGGAGCGGCCCGGGGGCCCCGGCGGGTTCGGCGGCTGCGGCGGGCTGTCGGGCATCGGACTCCAGGCGACGGTACGGACGTGCGGGCCGCCGGAAGGCGTGGGGGAGGCGGCTCAAGATCACGCTGAGTAGTCCCGAGCCTAGGGTCGCCGCCCGCGCGGGCCGTGGAGGCCGCATTAGTCGTACCGGCGTGGTCACCCCAGGTCAGCCGCCTGCCGGGGCCCCGGGCCGGCCCGGTGGCGGCCTGGTGCCAGAGGGGCGCGAGGGCCGTGAGGGGTGCCCGGGACGGGCGGCCGGATACGGATTTGGGCGAACGGCGGCGGACCGTGTAATGTCTTCCTCGCTCGCCCCAATAGCTCAGTCGGCAGAGCGTCTCCATGGTAAGGAGAAGGTCTACGGTTCGATTCCGTATTGGGGCTCTGGTGTGAGAAGTTCCCGTCGCAAGGCGGGAACGGATCTCATCAAAGCGGTGTAGCTCAGTCGGTAGAGCAAGCGGCTCATAATCGCTGTGTCACCGGTTCAAGTCCGGTCACCGCTACACACGGTAGCCGATTGCGGGGTCGGTCCTTCGATCGGCTACTCTTTCTTGCGTTAAACCCATCCGTTCGTCCTAGGAGCACTCACGTGGCTGCCACCGACGTCCGCCCGAAGATCACGCTGGCCTGCGTGGAGTGCAAGGAGCGGAACTACATCACCAAGAAGAACCGGCGTAACAACCCGGACCGACTGGAGATGAAGAAGCACTGCCCGCGTTGCAATGCGCACACCGCGCACCGCGAAACGCGATAATTCAGGCTCGTACATGAGGCCGCCCCCAGACACACGGGGGGCGGCCTCATGTCGTTTTATCTCACGTGTCGCACTACCCGGACACGCGAGCCGATGCCGCAGCTAGACCAGGAGGTTCCGGGCCATGGCGCTCGACCAGTCCTTCGTGGGGCGTACGTACCCGCCCACCGCGCCGTACGAGGTGGGCCGCGAGAAGATCCGCGAATTCGCGGAGGCCGTCGGTGACGCCAACCCGGCGTACACCGACCCGGAAGCCGCCCGGGCGTTCGGTCACCCCGATGTGATCGCCCCGCCGACCTTCGTGTTCTCCATCACCTTCCGCGCCGCCGGACAGGTCGTCCAGGATCCCCAGCTCGGTCTCGACTACAGCCGCGTCGTGCACGGCGACCAGAAGTTCGCCTACCGCCGCCCGGTGCGCGCCGGTGACCGGCTCACCGTCACCTCCACCATCGAGGGCATCAAGTCCCTCGCGGGCAACGACATCCTCGACATCCGGGGCGAGGTGCACGACGAGGCCGGCGAGCACGTCGTGACCGCCTGGACCAAGCTGGTGGCCCGCGCGGCCGAGGAGGGCTGAGCACCGATGACGGCGAAGATCGCCTACGACGACGTCGAGGTCGGCACCGAGCTGCCCGCCCAGACCTTCCCCGTGGACCGCGCCGCCCTCGTGCGCTACGCGGGCGCCTCCGGGGACTTCAACCCCATCCACTGGAACGAGCGGTTCGCCAAGGAGGTGGGCCTGCCGGACGTCATCGCGCACGGCATGTTCACCATGGCCGAGGCCGTCCGCGTGGTCACCGACTGGACCGGCGACCCGGGCGCGGTCGTGGAGTACGGCGTCCGCTTCACCAAGCCGGTCGTCGTGCCCGACGACGACAAGGGCGCGGAGATCCACGTCTCCGCCAAGGTCGCGGCCAAGCTGGACGACAACACCGTCCGCGTGGACCTCGTGGCCACCAGCGGCGGCCAGAAGGTCCTGGGCATGTCCCGGGCGGTCGTCCGGCTGGCCTGACGGCCACCAAGGCCCGCACGAGCACGGTCCGCGTGAGCGGTGAGTAAGGGGCGTCCGCCATGGCGGTCGCCCCTTACCGCTGACCCGGTCTCGTAGTCTGTGCCCGTGCACGTACTCCACGACGCCCCCCTCGCCCCGCTGACCACCTTCCGTCTGGGCGGCCCCGCCACCCGGCTGGTCACCGCCGTCACCGACGCCGAGGTGATCGACGCCGTACGGGAGGCCGACGACAACGGCACCCCGCTGCTCGTCATCGGCGGCGGCTCCAACCTGGTCATCGGCGACAAGGGCTTCGACGGCACCGCCCTGCGCATCGCCACGCGCGGCCTGGAGCTGCGCGGCACCACCCTGGAGGTGGCCGCGGGCGAGGTCTGGAGCGACGCCGTCGCCCGCACCGTCGAGGCCGGGCTCGCCGGGATCGAGTGCCTGGCCGGCATCCCCGGCTCGGCGGGCGCCACCCCCATCCAGAACGTGGGCGCCTACGGCCAGGAGGTCTCCGCCACCATCACCGAGGTCGTCGCCTACGACCGCCGGGCGGGGGAGACGGTCGTGCTGAGCGGTGAGGAGTGCGGCTTCTCCTACCGCCACAGCCGCTTCAAGGCCGACCCCGAGCGGTACGTCGTCCTGCGCGTCCGCTTCGGCCTGGAGGACGCGGACGGGCTGTCCGCGCCGGTCAAGTACGCCGAGACGGCCCGCGCGCTCGGTGTCGGGGTCGGCGACCGGGTGCCGCTGGCCGAGGCCCGCGCCACCGTGCTGAGGCTGCGCGCCGGAAAGGGCATGGTGCTCGACCCCGAGGACCACGACACCTGGTCCGCCGGGTCCTTCTTCACCAACCCGATCCTCACCGAGGAGGAGTTCGCCGCGTTCCACGCGCGCGTGCGGGAGCGTCTCGGCGACGACGTCGAGCCGCCCGCCTACCCGGCGGGGGAGGGGCACCGCAAGACCTCGGCGGCCTGGCTCATCGACAGGGCGGGCTTCACCAAGGGCTACGGCACCGGCCCCGCCCGCATCTCCACCAAGCACACCCTCGCCCTCACCAACCGCGGCGAGGCCACCACCGAGGACCTGCTGGCGCTGGCCCGCGAGGTCGTCGCCGGCGTCCGCGAGGCCTTCGGGGTGACGCTGGTCAACGAGCCGGTGACGGTGGGCGTCAGCCTCTGACGGGCCCGGGGTCAGTACGCGACCCCGACACCCTGCTTGACCGTCGCCGGATCGTCGATCATGGACAGCATCGCGTGCGCCACGTCCGCGCGCCCGATGAAGCGGCCGCCGTGCGGGAAACCGCCGATCACCATGCGGTAGCGGCCGGTGAGCGGCTTGTCCAGCAGCTTCGGGGGCCGTACGGCCGTCCAGTCGGTACTGCTCGCCGCCAGCTCGGCCTCCGTCTCGCGCAGGTCGGCGTAGATGTCCTTGAAGACCGCCGACACCACCCGCCGCATCCCCCGGTCCAGGGCGCCCTCCCGTTCCGGGGCGGGACCGATCGGGGCGGCGGTCACCACGAGCAGGCGGCGCACCTCCGCCGCCTCCATGGCGCCCAGGACCGTACGCGTCAGCGGGGCGGCCACCCCGGCGTCCTTGCGCGTGCGCGCGCCGAGCCCCGACAGCACCGCGTCCCGGCCCGCGACGGCGGAGCGCAGCGCTCCGGGGTCGGACAGGCCGGCGCGGACCACGTCGAGCCTCTCGCCGGTGGCGGTCAGCCGGGCCGGGTCACGGACCACCGCCGTGACCTCGTGCCCGGCCTCCAGGGCCTGTCGGACGATCTCGCCACCGATACCGCCGGTGGCACCGAAAACGGTGAGCTTCATGGTGACTTTCCTTCCTCGGGCATACCTCGGACCACGGGTGGGTGAGCATTCACTCACCCCCGTCCCTTCTAGAGTGGGTAAACACTCACCTGTTCGTCAAGAAGATTGGGACGACCCATGCAGACAAGGCCGGCCCGCGTCCGCATCCTCGACGCCGCCCACGAGCTGATGCTCACCGTCGGCCTCGCCCGCGCCACCACCAAGGAGATCGCCAAGGCGGCCGGCTGCTCCGAGGCGGCCCTCTACAAGTACTTCGACAGCAAGGAGGACCTGTTCGTCCAGGTCCTCCACGAGCGGCTGCCCGGACTCAACCCGCTGCTCTCCGGCCTCACGGCCGCGCCGGGGCAGGGCACCCTGGAGCAGAACCTCACCGGCATCGCCCGCGAAGCCGCCCTCTTCTACGAGCAGAGCTTCCCGATCGCCGCGTCCCTTTATGCCGAGCAGCAGCTCAAACGCCGCCACGACGACGCGCTGCGCACCCTCGGCTCCGGCCCCCACGTGCCCATCGAGGGCCTGGACGCCTATCTGCGGGCCGAGCAGGACCTCGGCCGCGTCCGCCCCGACGCCGACACCTACGCCGCCGCCCTGCTCCTGCTCGGCGCCTGTATCCAGCGGGCCTTCGCCTACGACGCGAGCCCCGACGGCACCCGGCCGCCCGTGGACGACTTCGCGGCCCGCATGGCCCGTACGGTGCTGACCGGCATCGCCGCCTGAGCCCCGCAGTCCCGCAGTCCCGCACCCCCGCGGCGCCTCAGGCCACCGGCCGCGTCAGCCAGTCGTCCACGCCCGCGAGCAGCTCTTCCTTCTTCTCCTTCGGCGCCGCCGAGCCGCGCACCGACTGACGGGCCAGCTCGGCCAGCTCCGCGTCCGTGAAGGCGTGGTGGTGGCGGGCGATCTCGTACTGGGCGGCCAGGCGCGAGCCGAAGAGGAGCGGGTCGTCGGCGCCGAGGGCGAGGGGGACGCCCGCCTCGAACAGGGTGCGCAGCGGGACGTCCTCCGGCTTCTCGTAGACCCCGAGCGCGACGTTTGAGGTCGGGCAGACCTCGCAGGTGATGCCCCGGTCCGCCAGCCGCTTCAGCAGGCGCGGGTCCTCCGCCGCGCGCACACCGTGCCCGATCCGGGAGGCGTCCAGGTCGTCCAGGCAGTCCCGCACCGAGGCCGGCCCCGTCAGCTCGCCGCCGTGCGGAGCCGCCAGCAGGCCGCCCTCGCGGGCGATGTGGAAGGCCCGGTCGAAGTCGCGGGCCATGCCCCGCCGCTCGTCGTTGGAGAGCCCGAAGCCCACCACGCCCCGGTCCGCGTACCGCACCGCGAGGCGGGCCAGGGTGCGCGCGTCCAGCGGGTGCTTCATGCGGTTCGCGGCCACCAGTACGCGCATCCCGAGCCCGGTGTCGCGGGAGGTGGTCTCCACCGCGTCCAGGATGACTTCCAGAGCCGGGATCAGACCGCCGAGCCGGGGCGCGTACGAGGTCGGGTCCACCTGGATCTCCAGCCAGCCCGAGCCGTCCTTCAGGTCCTCCTCGGCGGCCTCCCTGACCAGCCGCTGGATGTCCTCCGGCTCGCGCAGGCACGAGCGCGCCGCGTCGTACAGCCGCTGGAAGCGGAACCAGCCGCGCTCGTCCGTGGCCCGCAGTCTCGGCGGCTCCCCGCTGGTCAGCGCCTCCGTCAGCGCGTCCGGCAGGCGCACGCCGTACTTGTCGGCCAGCTCAAGGACGGTTTCCGGCCGCATCGACCCGGTGAAGTGCAGATGAAGATGGGCCTTCGGCAGCTCAGAGACATCACGTACACGCTCCATCCCCAGATCCTGCCGCACCCGTGCGTCACACCGGTAGCCGGTTCCCCTTTAGTGGGCTTGCTCGCACACAGAAGCGGGCGCGACCTCATGGAAAAGGTCGCGCCCGCTGCGGAAGAAAGACGTCAGTCCCGTGCCTCCGCCAGCAGCTTCTGCAGCCGGCTCACACCCTCGATCAGGTCCTCGTCGCCGAGCGCGTACGACAGCCGCAGATAGCCCGGCGTGCCGAACGCCTCGCCCGGCACCACCGCGACCTCGGCCTCGTCCAGGATCAGCGCGGCCAGCTCGGCGGTGTCCTTCGGGCGCTGCCCCCGGATCTCCTTGCCGAGCAGGGCCTTGACCGACGGGTAGACGTAGAACGCGCCCTCGGGCTCCGGGCAGACCACGCCGTCGATCTCGTTGAGCATCCGCACGATCGTCCTGCGGCGCCGGTCGAAGGCCTCGCGCATCTTCGCGACGGCCTCCAGGTCACCGGAGACGGCGGCGAGCGCGGCCGCCTGGGCCACGTTGGAGACGTTGGACGTGGCGTGCGACTGGAGGTTCGTCGCGGCCTTGATCACGTCCTTCGGGCCGATCACCCAGCCCACCCGCCAGCCGGTCATGGCGTACGTCTTGGCGACACCGTTGACCACGACGCACTTGTCGCGCAGCTCGGGCAGGATCGCCGGCAGCGAGGTGAACGTCGCGTCGCCGTAGACCAGGTGCTCGTAGATCTCGTCGGTGAGCACCCACAGGCCGTGCTCGACGGCCCAGCGGCCGATCGCCTCGGCCTCGGCCTCGGAGTACACCGCGCCGGTGGGGTTGGACGGGGAGACGAAGAGGACGACCTTGGTCTTCTCCGTGCGCGCCGCCTCCAGCTGCTCGACGGTGACGCGGTAGCCCGTCGTCTCGTCGGCCACGACCTCCACCGGGACACCGCCCGCGAGACGGATCGACTCCGGGTACGTCGTCCAGTACGGCGCCGGGACGATGACCTCGTCGCCCGGGTCGAGGATCGCGGCGAACGCCTCGTAGATGGCCTGCTTGCCGCCGTTGGTGACGAGGATCTGGGACGCGTCCACCTCGTAGCCGGAGTCGCGCAGCGTCTTCGCGGCGATCGCGGCCTTCAGCTCGGGCAGGCCGCCCGCCGGGGTGTAGCGGTGGAATCGGGGGTCCCGGCACGCCTCTACGGCGGCCTCGACGATGTAGTCCGGGGTCGGGAAGTCCGGCTCACCGGCGCCGAAGCCGATCACCGGACGTCCGGCGGCCTTGAGGGCCTTGGCCTTGGCGTCCACGGCGAGGGTGGCGGACTCGGAGATCGCGCCGACTCGGGCGGAGACCCGGCGCTCGGTGGGAGGGTTTGCAGCGCTCATGGGGCCCATCGTTCCAGACCGGAAACGCCCCGGGCACACGGGTTTCACAGACTGAACGGCATCCGGCCGGTGGGGGAACCGCTGTCCGAATCCGGGCCCCCGCCAGGACGATCACCGCCGCGCGGTACCCGGGCAGGCACTTTCTGTTCGACGCCGGGCCCCGGACCACGTACACTCTCACCTCGTTGGCCTCCAGCGGCCTCGCACAGCCGGTGTACAACGGGCACTCGGCCGGATGCGGTACGTTGGGGAGCACACAAAGGGTCGTAGCTCAATTGGTAGAGCACCGGTCTCCAAAACCGGCGGTTGGGGGTTCAAGTCCCTCCGGCCCTGCTACACACACCGCCAGGATGTGTGCGCATGTACGTACTGCAATGCACCGCCGTGCGGCTCAGGAACCGGGCGCGGCACGGCCACGACCCGGGATCAGGTGAGGACGCATGACGGACGCCGTGGGCTCCATCGATACGCCTGATGCTCAGGACGAGCTGCAGAAGAAGCCCCGCAAGGGCGGCAAGCGCGCCAAGAAGGGCCCGCTGAAGCGCCTCGCGACCTTCTACCGTCAGATCATCGCGGAACTCCGCAAAGTCGTCTGGCCGACGCGCAACCAGCTGACGTCGTACACCACTGTGGTGATCGTCTTCGTTGCCGTCATGATCGGCCTGGTGACCGTGATTGACTATGGGCTCAACCACGCGGCCAAGTACGTCTTCGGCTGAGCCAAGAGCGAAGGGCGCCGTGGTACCGGCGCCTTTTTTCGCATGTTCCACCCCTATGTATCCAGGAAGAAGCAGCCATCGTGTCTGACCCGAACCTGAACGACGCCACCGAGCCGGACGAGACGGTCGACGACGAGCTCGACATCGTCGAGGGCGCGGACGAGCGGGACGAGTTCGAGGCTGCCGAGGAAGAGGCGGGCGAGCCGGCCGAGGAGGCCGCCGTGCACGCCGAGGATGACGCCGAGGCGGTCGTGGAGGTCGCCGAGGACGTCGAGGACGTCGTCGAGGCCGAGGAAGAGACCGAGCCCGTCGAGCCCGTCGACCCGGTCGTCGCGCTCCGCGAGGAGCTGCGCACCCTCCCCGGCGAGTGGTACGTCATCCACACCTACGCCGGTTACGAGAACCGCGTGAAGACCAACCTGGAGCAGCGCGCCGTCTCGCTGAACGTCGAGGACTACATCTTCCAGGCCGAGGTGCCGCAGGAAGAGGTCGTCCAGATCAAGAACGGCGACCGCAAGACGATCAAGCAGAACAAGCTGCCGGGTTACGTCCTGGTCCGCATGGACCTGACGAACGAGTCCTGGGGCGTCGTCCGCAACACCCCCGGCGTCACCGGCTTCGTCGGCAACGCCTACGACCCCTACCCGCTGACCCTGGACGAGATCGTCAAGATGCTCGCCCCGGAGGCCGAGGAGAAGGCCGCCCGCGAGGCCGCCGAGGCCGAGGGCAAGCCCGCTCCGCAGCGCAAGGTCGAGGTCCAGGTGCTGGACTTCGAGGTCGGCGACTCGGTCACCGTCACCGACGGCCCCTTCGCCACCCTCCAGGCCACCATCAACGAGATCAACGCCGACTCGAAGAAGGTCAAGGGCCTCGTCGAGATCTTCGGCCGCGAGACCCCGGTCGAGCTGAGCTTCGACCAGATCCAGAAGAACTAGCACTCGCCGGTTCCCGCTGGGCACACGCTTCCGGGCAGGTCAGACGAGCTCTCGCAGCACGTCTGACCTGCTCGGTTTTTAGCCGCGCATCTATACCCGTTATCGTTGTGCGGTATGCCTGCATCCGGGTGGTTCCCCGGACGCGGGCAGGACCCGAATCGAAAGGACCCGGAGAGCTATGCCTCCCAAGAAGAAGAAGGTCACGGGGCTTATCAAGCTCCAGATCAACGCCGGTGCGGCGAACCCGGCCCCGCCGGTCGGCCCCGCGCTCGGTCAGCACGGCGTCAACATCATGGAGTTCTGCAAGGCCTACAACGCCGCGACCGAGTCGCAGCGTGGCTGGGTCATCCCGGTGGAGATCACGGTCTACGAGGACCGTTCCTTCACCTTCGTGACCAAGACTCCGCCGGCCGCCAAGATGATCCTCAAGGCCGCGGGTGTCGAGAAGGGCTCCGGCGAGCCGCACAAGACCAAGGTCGCCAAGATCACCGAGGCGCAGGTCCGCGAGATCGCCACGACCAAGATGCCCGACCTGAACGCCAACGACCTGGACGCCGCGTCGAAGATCATCGCCGGCACCGCCCGTTCCATGGGCATCACGGTCGAGGGCTGAACACCCCCTTCGCAGTCATGCGGCCGTAGCCGGTCGCACGTGGCAGGGCCTGCTCGGCCCGTACCACGACTCCTTTCCCAGAACACACAGGAGCAGTTGTGAGCAAGCGCAGCAAGGCTCTCCGCGCTGCGGACGCCAAGATCGACCGGGAGAAGCTGTACGCCCCGCTCGAGGCCGTCCGTCTCGCCAAGGAGACCTCCACGACCAAGTTCGACGGCACCGTCGAGGTCGCCTTCCGTCTGGGTGTCGACCCGCGCAAGGCCGACCAGATGGTCCGTGGCACCGTGAACCTTCCGCACGGCACCGGTAAGACCGCCCGGGTCCTGGTCTTCGCGACCGGCGACCGTGCCGAGGCCGCGCGTGCCGCGGGCGCCGACATCGTCGGCTCCGACGAGCTCATCGACGAGATCTCCAAGGGCAACCGCCTGAACGAGTTCGACGCCGTCGTCGCCACCCCGGACCTCATGGGCAAGGTCGGCCGCCTCGGCCGCGTCCTCGGCCCGCGTGGTCTGATGCCGAACCCGAAGACCGGCACCGTGACCCCGGACGTGGCCAAGGCCGTGACCGAGATCAAGGGCGGCAAGATCGAGTTCCGCGTCGACAAGCACTCGAACCTGCACTTCATCATCGGCAAGACGTCGTTCGACGACACCAAGCTGGTGGAGAACTACGGCGCGGCCCTGGAGGAGATCCTCCGTCTGAAGCCGTCCGCCGCCAAGGGTCGCTACATCAAGAAGGCCGCCGTCAGCACCACGATGGGCCCCGGCATTCAGCTCGACCCGAACCGCACCCGTAACCTCCTCGTCGAGGAGGACCCGGCCGCCGTCTGAGCCCCCGGCTCATGAGGCAGCCGCGTCGGTGACGCGTCAGCAGGGCGGACCCCGCAACCTCACGGTTGCGGGGTCCGTCCCTTTTCACGTGACGCGCTGTCGGTGCCGCGCGCTACGGTGCGGAGCACTGACACACACGCAAGGGGTGGGGAATCACATGCAGAGCACGACCGTCCGCCGTACGGCCCTCGCGGCCGCCCTCGTCGCCGCACTGTCCGGGGTGGCCGCCTGCGGCTCCCAGGAGGCGCGCAAGGACGGCAAGGCGGCCGGCGGCGCCGCGGCGGTCAGCCCGCTCGCCGCGCTGCGCTCCGCGAGCCTGTCGACCGACCGGGCGGAGTCCGTGAAGGTGCGCTCCACCATGAGCCTGGGCAAGCTCATGGAGACGTCGGCCACGGGCTCGCTGGCCTGGGGGAAGGACGGCCAGCGCGGAGTGATGACCACCACCTACACCGGCGGTGAGCTGGCGGAACTCATGCGCAAGGCCGACTCGGCCACCATCGAGGCCCGGTATCTCCCGGACGCCTTCTACTCGAAGGCGAGCGACGCGTTCGCCAAGCAGACCGGCGGCCGGCACTGGATCAGGTACGGCTACGCGGATCTCGCCAAGACGGGCGGCAGCGGCTCCACCGCCTACGCCCAGGACCAGGCGCGCCGCAGCTCCCCGAACCAGTCGGTGAAGCTGCTGCTCGCCTCCGGGGAGGTGAAGAAGGCCGGCACGGAGACGGTGGACGGGGTCTCCGCCACGCACTACTCCGGCACCGTGGACGTCGCCTCCCTCGTCGCCCGCAGCGGCGGACTCACCGCCACGCAGCTGTCCGACGTCAAGAGCCAGCTGCACCAGGCGGGCATCACCACCGAGACCGTGGACCTCTGGCTGGACGGCCGGAACCTGCTGGTCAAGATGGAGGAGCGGGCCAAGACGGCGAACGGCGCGCTGGTCAACACCGTGCACTACAGCGACTACGGCGTGAAGGTCGCCGTCCAGGCGCCCCCGGCGGACGAGACCAAGGACTTCAAGGACCTGCTGAAGTCCGTGAAGGCGGGCGGCGGCATCGCCTCCTGAGCGTTCCCGAGCCGCTCCCGAAGGGTTCCCGAGCCGCTCCCGAGGGGTCCGGAGGGCACCGATTTGCTCGACGGTGCCCCGGTCCCGTACTCTCTCGGAGAAGCCAAAGACCGCTGGTCGTTGCCGTGCGCTGTAATGAGCGCCCGGTGGCCGAAGGACCTACTGAAAAGTGGGCGACCCGCGCAGGTGACTGTGGAAGAACTCCCGGAGCAGACGCGCTCACGCGTGTGCGGCCGGTCGAGTCCGCCCCGTGCGCCTGCGCCGGGGCGTTTCGTTTTACAAGTCCTCCTTCGGGTCCGCGCGGTCAGAATCACCCGGAAGGAGGCCGAGGCTCTATGGCGAGGCCCGACAAGGCTGCCGCGGTTGCCGAGCTGACGGACAAGTTCCGCAGCTCCAACGCCGCCGTGCTGACCGAGTACCGCGGTCTCACCGTGGCGCAGCTCAAGACGCTGCGCCGGTCGCTCGGTGAGAACGCCCAGTACGCCGTGGTGAAGAACACGCTGACCAAGATTGCGGCCAACGAGGCCGGGATCACGCTGGACGACCAGCTCTTCGCTGGTCCGACGGCTGTCGCCTTCGTCACCGGAGACCCGGTGGAGTCGGCGAAGGGTCTTCGTGACTTCGCCAAGGACAACCCGAATCTCGTCATCAAGGGCGGTGTCCTTGATGGCAAGGCGATGTCCGCCGACGAGATCAAGAAGCTTGCGGACCTCGAGTCCCGCGAGGTTCTGCTCAGCAAGCTGGCCGGTGCCTTCAAGGGCAAGCAGTCCCAGGCTGCTTCGCTCTTCCAGGCGCTGCCGTCGAAGCTCGTCCGCACCGTGGACGCCCTTCGCGCCAAGCAGGCCGAGCAGGGCGGTGCCGAGTAATTCGGCTCGCTTTCTGATCCTGGCCGCCTGAGGCGGCAAGGGTCGCAGCGGGCCGTAAGTACGCCCGCCTCACCCAGTACATCCGGCACCTGCCGAATTAGTGGAAGGACCGCCATCATGGCGAAGCTCACCCAGGAAGACCTGCTCGCGCAGTTCGAGGAGATGACCCTCATCGAGCTCTCCGAGTTCGTGAAGGCCTTCGAGGAGAAGTTCGACGTCACCGCCGCCGCTGCCGCGCCGGTCGTCGTCGCTGGTGGTGCCGCCGGCGGCGCCGCCGAGGCCGTCGAGGAGAAGGACGAGTTCGACGTCATCCTCACCGGCGCCGGCGACAAGAAGATCCAGGTCATCAAGGTCGTGCGTGAGCTGACCTCCCTGGGTCTGAAGGAGGCCAAGGACCTCGTCGACGGCACCCCGAAGCCGGTCCTCGAGAAGGTCAACAAGGAGGCCGCTGACAAGGCCGCCGAGGCCCTCAAGGGCGCCGGTGCCTCCGTCGAGGTCAAGTAAGACCTCACGGGGTTCAGCGAACCTCACAGCGCGCTGATTGCGGCCCGAGAGGGTCTGTAACGCGAACGCACCGAAGAGCGATCATCCATCCGGGTGGTCGCTCTTCGGCGTGTCCGGAGGGGGACCACGGTTGCCTTGCACTCGTGGTGGCGAGGGGTATGGTGATCATCGTCGTGTCTCCGGACGGCCGGGTTCCGGCTGGGGGGCCTTGACGAACCGCACGCAGCGCGCAATTCTCAGGACGCGTCGTCACAACGATCCGAATCCGAGGCATGGATCGACGGCGAAGAGGGCAGTATCACCGTGCGTTGAGGGCAACATGCCGAGGGCGTCGAAGACGAGGGCGTTGAGAAAGACGAAGGGTCTCCGAAACCCGCACTGGACATCAGTGTGCCAAGTGGCTACACTGACCCTTTGCGCTGCCTGTTAGCTGTCCCCTGCCCGTCACCAGGGGTCTGCCCTCACCCGAGCACTGACGGCCGAACTTCCCTGACCTGGGGTTTTCCGTCTTCGCGCTGGGAGAGGGGCCGGTACGCGCGTAGTGAGTCCGAGCCCTCGGAAGGACCCCCTCTTGGCCGCCTCGCGCACTGCCTCGACCGCGAATACGAACAACGGCGCCAGCACCGCCCCGCTGCGCATCTCCTTTGCAAAGATCAAGGAGCCCCTCGAGGTTCCGAACCTTCTCGCGCTCCAGACCGAGAGCTTCGACTGGCTGCTCGGCAACGACGCCTGGAAGGCTCGCGTCGAGAAGGCTCTCGAGAACGGTCAGGACGTCCCCACCAAGTCCGGTCTGGAGGAGATCTTCGAGGAGATCTCCCCGATTGAGGACTTCTCCGGGTCGATGTCGCTGACGTTCCGCGACCACCGCTTCGAGCCGCCGAAGAACTCCATCGACGAGTGCAAGGACCGCGACTTCACGTACGCCGCCCCGCTCTTCGTCACGGCTGAGTTCACCAACAACGAGACCGGCGAAATCAAGTCCCAGACGGTCTTCATGGGCGACTTCCCGCTCATGACGAACAAGGGCACCTTCGTCATCAACGGCACCGAGCGTGTCGTGGTGTCGCAGCTGGTCCGTTCCCCCGGTGTCTACTTCGACTCCTCCATCGACAAGACGTCCGACAAGGACATCTACTCCGCCAAGATCATCCCGTCCCGGGGTGCCTGGCTGGAGATGGAGATCGACAAGCGCGACATGGTCGGTGTCCGCATCGACCGCAAGCGCAAGCAGTCGGTCACCGTCCTGCTCAAGGCGCTCGGCTGGACCACCGAGCAGATCCTCGAGGAGTTCGGCGAGTACGAGTCGATGCGCGCCACCCTGGAGAAGGACCACACCCAGGGCCAGGACGACGCGCTGCTCGACATCTACCGCAAGCTGCGTCCGGGCGAGCCGCCCACGCGCGAGGCCGCGCAGACGCTGCTGGAGAACCTGTACTTCAACCCCAAGCGCTACGACCTGGCCAAGGTCGGCCGCTACAAGGTCAACAAGAAGCTGGGCGCGGACGCTCCGCTCGACGCGGGCATCCTGACCGTCGAGGACATCATCTCGACGATCAAGTACCTGGTGAAGCTGCACGCCGGCGAGACGGAGACGGTCGGCGACAGCGGCCAGTCGATCGTCGTCGAGACCGACGACATCGACCACTTCGGCAACCGTCGTCTGCGCAGCGTCGGCGAGCTCATCCAGAACCAGGTCCGCACGGGTCTGGCTCGTATGGAGCGCGTCGTGCGTGAGCGCATGACCACCCAGGACGTCGAGGCGATCACGCCGCAGACCCTGATCAACATCCGGCCGGTCGTCGCCTCCATCAAGGAGTTCTTCGGCACCAGCCAGCTGTCGCAGTTCATGGACCAGAACAACCCGCTGTCGGGTCTCACCCACAAGCGCCGTCTGTCGGCTCTTGGCCCGGGTGGTCTCTCCCGTGAGCGGGCCGGCTTCGAGGTCCGTGACGTGCACCCCTCGCACTACGGCCGCATGTGCCCGATCGAGACGCCCGAAGGCCCGAACATCGGTCTGATCGGCTCGCTCGCCTCCTACGGCCGGGTCAACGCGTTCGGTTTCGTCGAGACGCCGTACCGCAAGGTCGTCGACGGTCAGGTCACCGACGAGGTGGACTACCTGACGGCCGACGAAGAGGACCGATTCGTCATCGCGCAGGCCAACGCCACGCTCAGCGACGACATGCGGTTCGAGGAGTCCCGCGTCCTGGTCCGCCGTCGTGGCGGCGAGGTCGACTACGTCCCCGGTGACGAGGTCGACTACATGGACGTCTCGCCGCGCCAGATGGTGTCGGTCGCGACCGCCATGATTCCGTTCCTCGAGCACGACGACGCCAACCGTGCCCTCATGGGCGCGAACATGATGCGCCAGGCCGTGCCGCTCATCAAGAGCGAGGCCCCGCTCGTCGGCACCGGCATGGAGTACCGCTCCGCCGTCGACGCCGGCGACGTGGTCAAGGCCGAGAAGGCGGGTGTGGTCCAGGAGGTCTCCGCGGACTACGTCACCACCGCCAACGACGACGGCACGTACATCACGTACCGCCTGCACAAGTTCTCGCGCTCCAACCAGGGCACCTCGGTCAACCAGAAGGTCATCGTCAACGAGGGCGACCGGATCATCGAGGGCCAGGTCCTGGCCGACGGTCCGGCCACCGAGAACGGCGAGATGGCCCTGGGCAAGAACCTGCTCGTGGCGTTCATGCCGTGGGAGGGTCACAACTACGAGGACGCGATCATCCTGTCGCAGCGCCTCGTGCAGGACGACGTCCTCTCCTCGATCCACATCGAGGAGCACGAGGTCGACGCCCGTGACACCAAGCTCGGCCCCGAGGAGATCACCCGGGACATCCCGAACGTCTCCGAGGAGGTCCTCGCCGACCTCGACGAGCGCGGCATCATCCGCATCGGCGCCGAGGTCACCGCGGGCGACATCCTCGTCGGCAAGGTCACGCCCAAGGGCGAGACCGAGCTGACGCCGGAGGAGCGTCTGCTCCGCGCGATCTTCGGTGAGAAGGCCCGTGAGGTCCGTGACACCTCCCTGAAGGTGCCGCACGGCGAGACGGGCAAGATCATCGGTGTCCGCGTCTTCGACCGCGAAGAGGGCGACGAGCTGCCGCCGGGCGTGAACCAGCTGGTCCGCGTCTACGTCGCGCAGAAGCGCAAGATCACCGACGGTGACAAGCTCGCCGGCCGGCACGGCAACAAGGGTGTCATCTCCAAGATCAACCCGATTGAGGACATGCCGTTCCTCGAGGACGGCACCCCGGTCGACATCATCCTCAACCCGCTGGGTGTCCCGTCCCGAATGAACCCGGGACAGGTCCTGGAGATCCACCTCGGCTGGCTCGCCAGCCGCGGCTGGGACGTCTCCGGCCTCGCGGAGGAGTGGGCCCAGCGTCTGCAGGCCATCGGCGCCGACCAGGTCGAGCCCGGCACCAACGTCGCCACCCCGGTCTTCGACGGTGCCCGTGAGGACGAGCTGGCCGGTCTGCTGCAGCACACCATCCCGAACCGCGACGGCGAGCGCATGGTGCTCCCGACCGGCAAGGCGCAGCTGTTCGACGGCCGCAGCGGTGAGCCGTTCCCGGACCCGATCTCGGTCGGGTACATGTACATCCTCAAGCTGCACCACCTGGTCGACGACAAGCTGCACGCGCGTTCGACCGGTCCGTACTCGATGATCACCCAGCAGCCGCTGGGTGGTAAGGCTCAGTTCGGTGGCCAGCGCTTCGGTGAGATGGAGGTGTGGGCGCTCGAGGCGTACGGCGCCGCCTACGCCCTCCAGGAACTGCTGACCATCAAGTCCGACGACGTCACCGGCCGCGTGAAGGTCTACGAGGCCATCGTCAAGGGCGAGAACATCCCCGAGCCCGGCATCCCCGAGTCCTTCAAGGTGCTCATCAAGGAGATGCAGTCCCTGTGCCTCAACGTGGAGGTGCTGTCCTCGGACGGCATGTCCATCGAGATGCGCGACACCGACGAGGACGTCTTCCGCGCTGCGGAGGAGCTCGGTATCGACCTGTCCCGGCGCGAGCCGAGCAGCGTCGAAGAGGTCTGACGGGAGTCCGGTACGGGGGCTCGGTCCCACAAGGAACCAAGCCCCCGGCCGGCCCCAGGACCCCCGTTTCAGACCCCATGACTCACAACCCTGAGAGGGATTGACGCATAGTGCTCGACGTCAACTTCTTCGACGAGCTCCGGATCGGTCTGGCCACCGCTGACGACATCCGTCAGTGGAGCCACGGCGAGGTCAAGAAGCCGGAGACCATCAACTACCGCACGCTCAAGCCCGAGAAGGACGGACTCTTCTGCGAGAAGATCTTCGGTCCGACCCGGGACTGGGAGTGCTACTGCGGCAAGTACAAGCGCGTCCGCTTCAAGGGCATCATCTGTGAGCGCTGTGGCGTCGAGGTCACGCGCGCCAAGGTGCGCCGTGAGCGGATGGGCCACATCGAGCTCGCCGCTCCCGTCACCCACATCTGGTACTTCAAGGGCGTTCCGTCGCGCCTTGGCTACCTGCTCGACCTCGCCCCGAAGGACCTTGAGAAGGTCATCTACTTCGCCGCGTACATGATCACGTACGTGGACGAGGAGCGCCGTCAGCGCGACCTGCCCTCGCTGGAGGCGCACGTCTCCGTCGAGCGTCAGCAGATCGAGAACCGCCGCGACTCCGACCTGGAGGCCCGCGCCAAGAAGCTCGAGACCGACCTGGCCGAGCTGGAGGCCGAGGGCGCCAAGGCCGACGTGCGCCGCAAGGTGCGCGAGGGTGCCGAGCGCGAGATGAAGCAGCTGCGCGACCGCGCGCAGCGCGAGATCGACCGTCTCGACGAGGTGTGGAACCGCTTCAAGAACCTCAAGGTCCAGGACCTCGAGGGCGACGAGCTGCTCTACCGCGAGCTGCGTGACCGCTTCGGCACGTACTTCGACGGCTCGATGGGTGCCGCGGCGCTGCAGAAGCGCCTGGAGTCCTTCGACCTCGAGGAGGAGGCCGAGCGCCTCCGCGAGATCATCCGCACCGGCAAGGGCCAGAAGAAGACCCGTGCGCTCAAGCGCCTCAAGGTCGTCTCCGCGTTCCTGCAGACCAGCAACAGCCCCAAGGGCATGGTGCTCGACTGCGTGCCGGTCATCCCGCCGGACCTGCGTCCGATGGTGCAGCTGGACGGTGGCCGCTTCGCGACCTCCGACCTGAACGACCTGTACCGCCGTGTGATCAACCGCAACAACCGTCTGAAGCGCCTGCTCGACCTGGGTGCTCCGGAGATCATCGTCAACAACGAGAAGCGCATGCTTCAGGAGGCTGTTGACGCCCTCTTCGACAACGGTCGTCGTGGCCGCCCGGTCACCGGTCCGGGCAACCGCCCGCTGAAGTCCCTCAGCGACATGCTGAAGGGCAAGCAGGGTCGTTTCCGTCAGAACCTGCTCGGCAAGCGAGTCGACTACTCGGCGCGTTCCGTCATCGTCGTCGGCCCGCAGCTGAAGCTGCACCAGTGCGGTCTGCCCAAGGCCATGGCGCTGGAGCTCTTCAAGCCGTTCGTGATGAAGCGCCTGGTCGACCTGAACCACGCGCAGAACATCAAGAGCGCCAAGCGCATGGTGGAGCGCGGCCGCACGGTCGTGTACGACGTCCTCGAAGAGGTCATCGCCGAGCACCCGGTGCTGCTGAACCGTGCTCCCACCCTGCACCGCCTCGGCATCCAGGCCTTCGAGCCGCAGCTGGTCGAGGGCAAGGCCATCCAGATCCACCCGCTCGTCTGCACCGCGTTCAACGCGGACTTCGACGGTGACCAGATGGCCGTGCACCTGCCGCTGTCCGCGGAGGCGCAGGCCGAGGCCCGCATCCTGATGCTGTCCTCGAACAACATCCTCAAGCCGGCCGACGGCCGCCCGGTGACGATGCCGACCCAGGACATGGTCCTCGGTCTGTTCTTCCTCACCACCGACGGCGAGCTGCGTGACACCAAGGGCGAGGGCCGCGCGTTCGGCTCCACGGCCGAGGCGATCATGGCGTTCGACGCCGGCGAGCTGGCTCTGCAGTCGCCGATCGACATCCGCTTCCCGGTGGGCACCATCCCGCCGCGTGGCTGGACGCCGCCGGCGCGCGAGGAGGGCGAGCCGGAGTGGCAGCAGGGGGACTCGTTCCGCCTGCGCACCACCCTGGGCCGCGCGCTCTTCAACGAGCTGCTGCCCGAGGACTACCCGTTCGTCGACTACTCGGTGGGCAAGAAGCAGCTCTCCGAGATCGTCAACGACCTGGCCGAGCGCTACCCCAAGGTCATCGTGGCGGCGACGCTCGACAACCTGAAGGCGTCGGGCTTCTACTGGGCGACCCGTTCCGGTGTCACCGTGGCCATCTCCGACGTCGTCGTTCCCGAGGCGAAGAAGGAGATCGTCAAGGGCTACGAGGCGCAGGACGAGAAGGTCCAGAAGCAGTACGAGCGCGGTCTCATCACCAAGGAAGAGCGCACTCAGGAGCTCATCAACATCTGGACCAAGGCGACCAACGAGGTTGCCGAGGCGATGAACGAGAACTTCCCCAAGACGAACCCCATCTTCATGATGGTTGACTCGGGTGCCCGAGGAAACATGATGCAGATGCGTCAGATCGCCGGTATGCGTGGTCTGGTGTCGAACGCCAAGAACGAGACCATCCCGCGGCCCATCAAGGCGTCGTTCCGTGAGGGTCTCTCCGTGCTGGAGTACTTCATCTCCACCCACGGTGCCCGTAAGGGTCTGGCGGACACCGCCCTGCGTACCGCCGACTCGGGTTACCTGACCCGTCGTCTGGTGGACGTCTCGCAGGACGTCATCATCCGCGAGGAGGACTGCGGCACCGAGCGCGGCCTCAAGCTGTCGATCGCCGAGCGCGGCGCCGACGGTGTGCTGCGCAAGGCGGACAACGTCGAGACGTCCGTGTACGCGCGCTGCCTCGCCGAGGACATCGTCGTCGACGGCAAGGTGCTGGCCCCGGCCGGCACCGACCTGGGCGACGTGCTCATCGACGAGCTGGTCAAGAACGGCATCGAGGAGGTCAAGACCCGTTCGGTGCTGACCTGCGAGTCCGCCGTCGGCACCTGCGCGATGTGCTACGGCCGTTCGCTGGCCACCGGCAAGCTGGTCGACATCGGTGAGGCGGTCGGCATCATCGCCGCCCAGTCCATCGGTGAGCCCGGTACCCAGCTGACGATGCGTACCTTCCACACCGGTGGTGTGGCCGGTGACGACATCACCCAGGGTCTGCCCCGTGTCGTCGAGCTCTTCGAGGCCCGTACGCCGAAGGGTGTCGCCCCGATCTCCGAGGCCTCCGGCCGCGTGCGGATCGAGGAGACCGAGAAGACCAAGAAGCTCGTCGTCACCCCGGACGACGGCAGCGACGAGACGGCGTTCCCGATCTCGAAGCGTGCCAAGGTCCTGGTGACCGAGGGCGAGCACGTCGAGGTGGGCCAGCAGCTCACCATGGGTGCCACCAACCCGCACGACGTGCTGCGCATCCTGGGTCAGCGTGCCGTCCAGGTCCACCTGGTCGGCGAGGTCCAGAAGGTCTACAACTCGCAGGGCGTGTCGATCCACGACAAGCACATCGAGATCATCATCCGGCAGATGCTCCGCCGCGTGACGATCATCGAGTCGGGCGACGCCGAGCTGCTGCCCGGCGAGCTGGTCGAGCGGTCGAAGTTCGAGACCGAGAACCGTCGTGTGGTCCAGGAGGGCGGTCACCCGGCCTCCGGTCGTCCGCAGCTGATGGGTATCACCAAGGCCTCGCTGGCGACGGAGTCCTGGCTGTCGGCCGCCTCCTTCCAGGAGACGACCCGAGTGCTGACGGACGCGGCGATCAACGCCAAGTCCGACAGCCTCATCGGCCTCAAGGAGAACGTCATCATCGGTAAGCTCATCCCGGCCGGTACGGGTCTGTCCCGCTACCGCAACATCCGGGTCGAGCCGACCGAGGAGGCCAAGGCCGCGATGTACTCGGCCGTCGGCTACGACGACATCGACTACTCGCCGTTCGGCGCCGGCTCCGGCCAGGCCGTGCCGCTGGAGGACTACGACTACGGTCCGTACAACCAGTAAGCGAGCAGTCTGAAGGGCGGCACCCTCTCCGGGGGGTGCCGCCCTTCGGCGTTCTCCGGTGCGTATCACGCATCACGCATCACGCGTCGTGCGCCACGCGCCCGGCTGCTACGGGATGCCCAGCTCGAAGATGACGTAGTGCGCGTACCAGCCCGAGGCGACGGCGGCCGTGGTGAAGAACACGGCGAGGGAGGGCCACTTGAGGCGGCCCAGCGCCGCCGCCGGGGCCAGCAGCAGCGGGAAGACGGGCAGGAGATAGCGCATGGTGTTGCCGAACATCTGCTGGGTGCCGAGCACCGCGACGACGCTCGCCAGGGTGTAGGCGACCAGCACCAGCGGGGGCCGTCTGCGCAGCATCAGCGTGATCAGGAACGGCAGCGCCAGAACCAGCTGGACCGAGAGCACGTCCGGGAAGCCGAAGGCGAAGAGGTAGTCGTGCCGGCCGACGGCCAGGTTGCCCAGCACGTGCAGGGTGTAGGAGCCGAAGTCGAAGTAGTGCGCCCAGCCCTCGCGCTGGAGGATGAAGTACGCGCCCGGCTCACCCGTGCTCAGCCCGACCCAGGCGATGTAGCCGAGCAGGCCGAGCGGCGCGAGGACCATGGCGAGCACGGGCCCCCGGATGCCGTGCTCCCGTCGGGCGCGCGGCCGCGCGAGCGTGACCAGGGCGGCGAGTCCGACGGCGCCGATGAGGGCCGCCGAGGTGGGGCGGTTGAGCCCGGCGAGGAGGGCGACGACGCCGGCGGCGGCCCACCTCCGGGTCATCACCAGGTAGCAGGTCCAGGCGGCGAGCGCGACGTACAGGGACTCCGAGTACACCGCCCACTCGACGCCGGCGCCGGGCGCCACGGCCCACAGTCCGGCGGCGACGGTGCCCGCGCGGGCGCCCGCGAGCAGCCGGACCACGGCGAAGATCCCGGCGGCCGCGACGAACGAGGCGACGACGGAGACGGTCATCGCGGAGCCGTACGGGCCGAGGCCGGTCAGCCGGGAGACGAGCCGGATCAGCGCCGGGTACAGCGGGAAGTAGGCCACCGAGTTCTGCTGGACCGTGAACACACCGCCCGGGGGGAGGGCCGCCAGCCGCGGCTCGTAGCCGTTCTGGGCGACCTGGAGGTACCACCAGCCGTCCCAGGTGCCGAGCACGTCCCACCAGTGGGCGCCGCCGCCGAAGCGCGGCGGGCGGTGGCGGTAGTCACCGGCGGCCTCCAGCAGGACGGCGAAGACCGAGAGCCCGACGAGCTTGGTGACGCCGTACAGCGCGAGCGGGGGCAGATACGCCCGTGCATGCGCCCGGGCGGCGGGCGGGAGCGTCGGGAGCCGGCGGGGGAGCCGGCCGGGGCGCGGGCCGTCCTCCGGCTCCCCGGGGACCACCTCCTCCGGCTCCCCGGGGACCACGTCCGGCGGCGTCGCCCCGGGTCCGGTGCCGGTCTCTCTGGCAGTCGCGCTCATCGGCGGGCGCCCCCCGTTCCCCCCACGGCTCCCCAGCCTCCGCCGCCCGTCACGCATGGGGAGGGGCTGTGAGCTTTCTGTCATACGATCGCACCAGAGTCGCATATCTGTGCGAGGCCGGGGGGCCTGGGGAGGGCAACGTGGGCGAGGTCGCGGAACCGACGGCCGTCTTGTCGGTCGTCGTACCCATGTACGACGAGGAGGCGGCCCTGCCCGCCCTCGTCTGCCGGCTGCGGCCGGTCCTGGCGGCCCTGGACGTGCCCTACGAGCTCGTCGCGGTGGACGACGGCAGCGGCGACCGCACGGCCGAGCTGCTCGCCGCCTTCCGGACGGGCTGGCCCGAACTGCGCGTGATCGCGCTGCGCCGCAACTGCGGCCACCAGGCCGCCCTCACCGCGGGCCTGGACCGGGCCACCGGCGCCTACGTCGTGACCCTGGACGCCGACCTCCAGGACCCGCCCGAGAAGATCCCGGAGATGCTGGCGCTGGCCCGTGCCGAGGGCCTCGACATCGTCTACGGCGTCCGCGCCGACCGCAGCAGCGACACCCTGTTCAAGCGCTGGACCGCGGGCCTGTACTACCGGCTCATGGGCCGGCTCGCGGGTCACCCGGTGCCCGCGCAGGCCGGCGACTTCCGGCTGCTCAGCCGGGCCGCCGTGGACGCCCTGAAGCGCCTGCCGGACCAGCAGCGGGTCTACCGGCTGCTCGTGCCCTGGCTGGGCTTCCCGAGCGGCGAGGTGACCTACGAGCGCGCCCCGCGCGCCGCGGGCACCACCAAGTACCCGCTGAGCCGCATGGTCCGGCTCACCGCCGACAGCGTCACCGGCTTCTCCGCAGCGCCCCTCCGGCTCGCCACCTGGCTGGGCGCCGGCGCCTTCCTGGTCTGCGTGGCGCTGCTCGGCTACACCCTCGGCGCCTACGCCCTCGGCCTGACGGTCCCCGGCTGGACCTCGCTGTTCACCGGTGTGCTGTTCATCGGGGCGGTCCAGCTGCTCTGTCTGGGGCTGCTCGGCGAGTACGTCGCGCGCATCTTCACGGCGGTGCAGAACCGGCCCGCGTACTTCGTCGGGCACGACTCGGCGCGGCCCGGGACCGACCCCTCGGCGGCGCCCGACCCCTCGCGCGAGGACGCCGTCACGCGCGGGTGAACCCGCTCCCTACCGCACCGGGGCATTCGGCGCGATCCGGGCGGGCCGCCTGGTCCCGCCTATTTGTTTTGACCGCAGCGAATGCGGTAGGTACGCTCATACCTTGTGCCTGGGGTGTGCCCTGGCTCTCGTGCGTGCCTTCGACCGCGCGGCGAGCCGTCACCGGCCATCGCAATCAGCGCCCTTCCCCTTCGTGGTGGCGGGAGTCTGCCGATTCGACACACCCGACCGCGTGGGTCGGCGAAGTTCCAGGTTAGCTTCACCATTCGGCACACAGAAACCGGAGAAGTAGTGCCTACGATCCAGCAGCTGGTCCGTAAGGGCCGGCAGGACAAGGTCGAGAAGAACAAGACGCCCGCACTCGAGGGTTCGCCCCAGCGTCGTGGCGTCTGCACGCGTGTGTTCACGACCACCCCGAAGAAGCCGAACTCGGCCCTGCGTAAGGTCGCGCGTGTGCGTCTGACCAGCGGCATCGAGGTCACGGCCTACATTCCGGGTGAGGGACACAACCTGCAGGAGCACTCCATCGTGCTCGTGCGCGGCGGCCGTGTGAAGGACCTGCCGGGTGTTCGCTACAAGATCATCCGCGGTTCGCTCGACACCCAGGGTGTCAAGAACCGCAAGCAGGCCCGCAGCCGCTACGGCGCCAAGAAGGAGAAGTAAGAATGCCTCGTAAGGGCCCCGCCCCGAAGCGCCCGGTCATCATCGACCCGGTCTACGGTTCTCCTCTGGTGACCTCCCTCATCAACAAGGTGCTGCTGAACGGCAAGCGCTCCACCGCCGAGCGCATCGTCTACGGCGCCATGGAGGGTCTGCGTGAGAAGACGGGCAACGACCCGGTCATCACGCTGAAGCGCGCGCTGGAGAACATCAAGCCGACGCTTGAAGTCAAGTCCCGCCGCGTCGGCGGTGCGACGTACCAGGTGCCGATCGAGGTCAAGCCCGGTCGCGCCAACACGCTCGCGCTGCGCTGGCTCGTCGGTTACTCCCGCGCCCGTCGCGAGAAGACGATGACCGAGCGTCTGCTCAACGAGCTTCTCGACGCTTCGAACGGCCTCGGTGCGGCCGTCAAGAAGCGCGAGGACACGCACAAGATGGCCGAGTCCAACAAGGCCTTCGCGCACTACCGCTGGTAGTCGCTACCCACATCGAGACCGAGAGAAGACTGAAGCCTTATGGCTACCACTTCACTTGACCTGGCCAAGGTCCGCAACATCGGGATCATGGCCCACATCGACGCGGGCAAGACGACCACCACCGAGCGGATCCTGTTCTACACCGGCGTGTCGTACAAGATCGGTGAGGTTCACGACGGCGCCGCCACGATGGACTGGATGGAGCAGGAGCAGGAGCGTGGCATCACGATCACGTCTGCTGCCACGACCTGCCACTGGCCTCTCGAGGGCAGTGACTACACCATCAACATCATCGACACCCCGGGTCACGTCGACTTCACCGTCGAGGTGGAGCGCTCGCTGCGCGTGCTCGACGGTGCCGTCACGGTGTTCGACGGTGTCGCCGGTGTGGAGCCGCAGTCCGAGACGGTGTGGCGTCAGGCCGACCGTTACGGCGTGCCGCGCATCTGCTTCGTGAACAAGCTGGACCGTACCGGCGCCGAGTTCCACCGCTGCGTGGACATGATCAAGGACCGCCTCGGCGCCGTCCCGATCGTCATGCAGCTCCCGATCGGTGCCGAGATGGACTTCCAGGGCGTTGTGGACCTCGTCCGCATGAAGGCGCTCGTGTGGTCCGCCGAGGCGGCCAAGGGCGAGATGTACGACGTCGTCGACATCCCGGCCACGCACGTCGAGGCCGCCGAGGAGTGGCGCGGCAAGCTGGTCGAGACCGTCGCGGAGAACGACGACGAGATCATGGAGCTGTTCCTGGAGGGCCAGGAGCCCACCGAGGAGCAGCTGTACGCCGCGATCCGTCGCATCACCATCGCGTCCGGCAAGTCCGACGGCACCACCGTCACCCCGGTGTTCTGCGGTACCGCGTTCAAGAACAAGGGCGTCCAGCCCCTGCTCGACGCGGTCGTGCGCTACCTGCCGACCCCGCTCGACGTCGAGGCCATCGAGGGCCACGACGTCAAGGACCCCGAGGTCGTCATCAAGCGCAAGCCGTCCGAGGACGAGCCGCTGTCCGCGCTCGCGTTCAAGATCATGAGCGACCCGCACCTGGGCAAGCTCACCTTCGTCCGGGTCTACTCGGGCCGCCTGGAGTCCGGCACCTCGGTGCTGAACTCCGTCAAGGGCAAGAAGGAGCGCATCGGCAAGATCTACCGCATGCACGCCAACAAGCGTGAGGAGATCGAGTCGGTGGGCGCCGGCGACATCGTCGCCGTCATGGGCCTGAAGCAGACCACTACCGGTGAGACGCTGTCCGACGACAAGAACCCGGTCATCCTGGAGTCCATGGACTTCCCGGCGCCGGTCATTCAGGTCGCCATCGAGCCCAAGTCCAAGGGTGACCAGGAGAAGCTGGGTGTCGCCATCCAGCGTCTCGCGGAGGAGGACCCCTCCTTCCAGGTTCACTCGGACGAGGAGACCGGCCAGACCATCATCGGTGGTATGGGCGAGCTGCACCTTGAGGTGCTGGTCGACCGTATGCGCCGTGAGTTCAAGGTCGAGGCCAACGTCGGCAAGCCGCAGGTCGCCTACCGCGAGACGATCCGCAAGGCCGTCGAGCGCGTGGACTACACCCACAAGAAGCAGACCGGTGGTACCGGTCAGTTCGCGAAGGTGCAGATCGCGATCGAGCCCATCGAGGGCGGCGACGCGTCGTACGAGTTCGTGAACAAGGTCACCGGTGGCCGTATCCCGAAGGAGTACATCCCTTCGGTGGACGCCGGTGCGCAGGAGGCCATGCAGTTCGGCATCCTCGCCGGCTACGAGATGACGGGCGTCCGCGTCATTCTTCTCGACGGTGCCTACCACGAGGTCGACTCCTCCGAGCTCGCCTTCAAGATCGCCGGTTCGCAGGCCTTCAAGGAGGCCGCGCGCAAGGCTTCGCCCGTGCTCCTCGAGCCGATGATGGCCGTCGAGGTCACCACGCCCGAGGACTACATGGGTGAGGTCATCGGCGACATCAACTCCCGCCGTGGCCAGATCCAGGCCATGGAGGAGCGGGCCGGTGCCCGCGTCGTGAAGGGCCTCGTGCCCCTCTCGGAGATGTTCGGCTACGTCGGAGACCTCCGCAGCAAGACCTCGGGTCGCGCAAGCTACTCGATGCAGTTCGACTCCTACGCCGAGGTTCCGCGGAACGTCGCCGAGGAGATCATCGCGAAGGCCAAGGGCGAGTAACGCACCCCGTTTACACGCTTTAGGCTTGACACCGACCGCCGGGGTTGGACCACTCGGAAAACACCCCGGCGGGCGGCATCCCAGCAAAGATCACCTGGCGCCGATGAGTAAGGCGTACCAGAACCACTCCACAGGAGGACCCAGTGGCGAAGGCGAAGTTCGAGCGGACTAAGCCGCACGTCAACATCGGCACCATCGGTCACATCGACCACGGTAAGACGACCCTCACGGCCGCCATTACCAAGGTGCTGCACGACGCGTACCCGGACCTCAACGAGGCCACCGCGTTCGACAACATCGACAAGGCGCCCGAAGAGCGTCAGCGCGGTATCACCATCTCCATCGCGCACGTCGAGTACCAGACCGATGCGCGTCACTACGCCCACGTCGACTGCCCGGGTCACGCGGACTACATCAAGAACATGATCACCGGTGCCGCGCAGATGGACGGCGCGATTCTCGTGGTCGCCGCCACCGACGGCCCGATGCCGCAGACCAAGGAGCACGTGCTCCTGGCCCGCCAGGTCGGCGTTCCGTACATCGTCGTCGCCCTGAACAAGGCCGACATGGTGGACGACGAGGAGATCCTGGAGCTCGTCGAGCTCGAGGTCCGTGAGCTCCTCTCCGAGTACGAGTTCCCGGGCGACGACGTTCCGGTCGTCAAGGTCTCCGCGCTCAAGGCCCTTGAGGGTGACCCGGAGTGGACCGAGTCGGTTCTCGAGCTGATGAAGGCCGTCGACGAGGCCATCCCGCAGCCCGAGCGTGACGTCGACAAGCCGTTCCTGATGCCGATCGAGGACGTCTTCACGATCACCGGTCGTGGCACCGTCGTCACCGGTCGTATCGAGCGTGGTGTCCTCAAGGTCAACGAGACCGTCGACATCATCGGCATCAAGACCGAGAAGACCACCACCACGGTCACCGGCATCGAGATGTTCCGCAAGCTGCTCGACGAGGGCCAGGCCGGTGAGAACGTCGGTCTGCTGCTCCGCGGCATCAAGCGCGAGGACGTCGAGCGCGGCCAGGTCATCATCAAGCCCGGTTCGGTCACCCCGCACACCGAGTTCGAGGCCCAGGCCTACATCCTGTCCAAGGACGAGGGTGGCCGCCACACGCCGTTCTTCAACAACTACCGTCCGCAGTTCTACTTCCGCACGACGGACGTGACCGGCGTGGTGACCCTCCCCGAGGGCACCGAGATGGTCATGCCGGGTGACAACACCGAGATGAAGGTGGAGCTCATCCAGCCCGTCGCCATGGAAGAGGGCCTGAAGTTCGCCATCCGTGAGGGTGGCCGCACGGTGGGCGCCGGCCAGGTCACCAAGATCACGAAGTAAGTTCCCTTGCTTCGAGGTCACTGACTGACCTTCGAGAGGCCCGTACGACTTCGGTCGTACGGGCCTCTTCGCGTTGTCCGGGGGCGGGGCGGCGCGGGGTGCGGTGCGTGCGTCGCGTCAACCGGCTGCCCGGAAACCCACCGTGACGAAGATCGGCCCCGGCCGGTTGGGGGAGTGGGACGGCGGAGCGGAGGGTGGACGGTGGACGGACCTGGTGTTTCTCTCGCACCCGGCGGTGCCGGTACTGCTGGTGCTGCCGGACCGTCGGGCGGGGGCGGGCTGCTGGCCTCCTCGCCCGCGGAGCAGCGGGCGGCGGCCCGGGCGTTGCAGGACTCTCTGGAGCCGGACACCCGGGCGGCCGGGGCGTACGCGGACGACGAGACCGGCGCCGCCGTGCAGGCGTTCGGCGCCCGGGACGGCGACGGCTGGCTCACCGCGACGGCCCTGCGCACGGCCCACGCGGCCTGGAACGCGCAGGTGCGGAACCTGCTGGACCGCCTCGGCGCCGAGAAGGACGCGCTGGGCGGCACGATCACCGTGCTGACGGCGGCGGACCTGGACGTCGGCGCGGGCGTACGGCGCGTGTCGGCGCTGGACCGGTACTGAGCGGGGGCGGGCCGGGATGCCGACGTACCACGAGATCATGACCGCCGACCTCACCGCGCTCACCGGCGCGGCCGAGCGCTGGGACGGCATGGCGGGGGAGTTCGCCCGGCAGGAGAAGGCGTACCGGCGCCATGTCCACGGCATCACGCTCACCCCCGCCTGGTCCGGCATGAGCGCGGAGGCGGCGCACGGCCGTTTCGGCGTCACCCTGCGGGAGTTCGAGTCCGCGCAGCGGGAGGCGAAGGCGATGGCCTCCTTGCTGCGGGACGCGCACGCGCGGTTCACCGAGCTGCGGGGGCGGCTGACCGCGGCCCGCCGGGAGGCGCTGGCGGCGGGGCTGCGGGTCTCCGGCCAGGGGCGGGTGACGGCGGACGGCGCCGGCGAGCCGGCCGTACGGTCCTGGCAGGACCGCATCGACCACGCCGTACGGGCGGTGTCCGACGCGGACGAGGGGGTGCGGCTGGCGCTGGCCGCTGCGGTGGACGGCGAGGGCCGGGGCTTCAACGGCGCGGCGCTGGGGGACGTCGAGAAGTACGAGGCGCTGGCGGCGGAGGGGCCGCTGGAGCGGCTGAGCCGGGGCGGGCGGCTGTCGGGCCGTGAACTCGCCGAGCTGCGGCGGGCGTTCCGCGACAACGCGGGCGACGAGGTCTTCGCCCGTACGGTCCTGGACGATCTGGGGCCCGCCGGCACCGTCCGCCTCACGAACGAACTGAACGACCTCCTGCACGGTCCCCGGAGCGGTCCGGGGCTCTCCGCTTCGTACGGCGCCCTCGCATCCGGTCTCGCGAACAGCCTGGCCACGGCCACGCGGGACACCGGCTCTGCCTGGTACCGGCGCTGGCGCGCGGGTATGCGCCGGG
Source organism: Streptomyces sp. NPDC005435 (assembly GCF_040703155.1). Taxonomy (NCBI): domain Bacteria; kingdom Bacillati; phylum Actinomycetota; class Actinomycetes; order Kitasatosporales; family Streptomycetaceae; genus Streptomyces; species Streptomyces sp. NPDC005435. Next base: position 102,408 of record NZ_JBEXEQ010000019.1, on the reverse strand, counting down.
CCGGCGTCCAGCGGTGGTCCACGGGGGCGCAGGGGGAGCGGCTGGACAAGGCGCTCGGCTATCAGTCGCTGGTGACCCTGATGCGCTCGGGGCACGGGTACTCACCGCGCATGCTGGAGAACCTCACCGACGACCTGATCGCCACCGAGCGGGAGCGTCCCGGGATCTGGCGGACGAAGGGGGCGTACGCGGGTGCGCGCGGCGGCTGGTTCGCGAACGACCCCGTGGACGGCGCGCTGGGCCTCATGAGCCGGGACCCGGCCACGGCGGCCCACTATCTCTCCTCCGACGCCCATATGCGGTACCTGGTGAAGGAGCGGGACTGGGCGGTCACCCTCCGGGAGGGGCGGAGCGGCACCTATACGGCGGGCCTGGACGGGGACGACCGGGTGGGGTTCGGGGCGGCGCTGCAGGCGGGGGCGACGGGGGTCTCGCCGGGCGGCCACTACGTCCGGCATGGCGCCGCGAACGAGACGGTCCTGCGTTCCGCCCTCCACCACCTCTCCGCCCAGGGCGACGACTTCCCCCCGTCCCTGAGACGCCCCCTGGCGAACATCCTGGTGAACCACGGCTCCACCGTCCACGCCGCCATGAGCGAAGTCGACATCTCCCGCTCTCCCCTGAAACAGGACGAACTCTTCGAGGTCACGAAACAGGTCTCCAAGGACCGGGGTGCCTACGGCGCCCTGAACGGCGGCCTCAACCAGGCGATGGTCTCCACCCTCCACACCCCCCACCCCTCCTCCCCCGAACCCCTCCTCCGCGCCGGCCGCACAGTCGGCTTCTTGGAAGAAGCCCGCCTCCAATCCCAGGGCACCCCCCAAACAGCCACTTTCGAAACGAAGCCGCTGTTCGACAAGGTGATCAGTTATATCCCTGTTGCGAGTGAGGATGTGCAGGAGGGGTTTGATTATGTTACGGGGAAGTGGTTGGAGGATGAGCAGGAGAGGTTGGATGACAAGCAGTCCGAGGAGAACATCAAGGCATTCGATGCGAGGAACGGTCAGTTGATGGGTCTTGCTGCGGAGTGGGCCAGGGTTCAGAAATCGGGCGGCGTAACAGATTTCGACACCAAGGCAGAAGTCAGTAGGGCTGCTCAAGACGGCATGATTCATGCTGGCGGAGTTTCAGGGGCGCAGCCCCGATGAATCGACGCCTGTGCGGAACTCTCTCGTTGGTGATCGCGACCCTGGCCGCCACGGTCGCTTCCTGCAGCCCTGGCAGTGGGCGCATCCCCGGGACAATCTGCGGAACGCGCGTCGATCCGAGTCTTTCACGGCCACTCCTCGCACCCAGTAATGAGTGGAGTGAATACAACCGTGTTGTCCGTGCAGAAGCGATCACGGCGCCTTGCCTAGTTCTCGCTCAACATCAGGTCGCCATGCGGCTGCGCTTCTCATGGGATGACAGCGCGGCGGACCTGATGCATCTGGCGAACGATACAGGGGATATTTCCCGAGTCAGCTCTCCTCGATATTTGGCAGAAAACCCACACGAGATGCTGGGTGGAACCGACGGCGCCATTTCCCAAGCCCCCTGCAAGTCCAGAACCGGGAACTACTTCACCCTCACCCTCCAGCTCCCCCAGATCAAGCTCACCGACCAGACCCACCGAGACGACATCGAGAAGTTCATGCGGGCCTACTTTCCCGCCACTCTCAAGTCGCTCGGTTGCTGATCGGTTCAGGGTGTGTGGAACACGATCCAGCGGGGGGGGCGGAGGAGAGGCCCCGTTCGTTTGTGCGCCAGCCGTGCGTACCTCGGGCCACGCCCAGCCGGCGGAAGTAGCTGTCGTCGATCTCCACGCGGCCGTCGCGGTGCCGCCATGTCGTGCCGCCGCTCTGCCCTCCCATGAATACCGGGGCCCGGCCATCGAACAGGGCGCGGAGGCGGCGGCCCGTGCCGGGTGGGCCGGGGAGGTCCACGTCCCAGACGAAGGCGAAGGGAAAGAAGACCGTGAAGTACAGGAACACGAGCACCAGGTAGGGCACCAGCCACAGCGCCCACAGGGCCGGGAACCACAGCCACTGCAGCACGTACCGGACACGTGCGATTACGAGCGGTTTCGGCGGACAGGGGCCCATCCGTGGGTCGGCGAGGAGCGCGCTCATCGAGAAGTCGGCCTGGTTCATGGTCATTTGAGCGCCTGCCTGATGCTGCCGAGGACGTCGCCGGCCGTGTCACGCGCGCTGTCGATCTCCTCGTGCACCTTCTCCGGGGCGTACTCGACATGCTCGTTGACCAGCCGCGCACCTTCCGTGTACAACCCCTTGGCCCCGACGACCCCCTGGTACCGCCGGACGGTGTTCCCCGCGCCGTCCACGATCGGCTTGGCGGAGTCCGCCAGCGCCGGGATGCGGCCGAGGGGCGTGCCCATGCGCCCGGCGGCCCCGCCGCCCTGGGCCAGGACCTCGGAGATGCCCGCGCTGCCGCCGATGGGGGAGACGAGGCCGAGGGGGAGCTCGTGGAACTCGGGGGCGGCCTCGTCCTCCAGGTGCTGGAGGAGGCGTTCCGGCTGTGCGGCCTTCTTCGTGACACCGCCCGCGGTGTCGGCGATCAGCTTGATGCCGTGGCCCCGCTTGTCCGGCAAGTCGTCGCAGGCGCCCTCCGGTTCGGCGGAGCCCGGGCCCTTCGGCTGCCGCATCGCGGACCGCATGCTGTCGGCGTACTCCGCCTCGCGGAAGCCGGCCGTTCCCGGTCCGCCCCGTGGCGCGTCAGGCTGGTGTGTACGCGTCACCATGGGTGGGCGCCGGGCCCGGTGTGTTTGACCTGCGTCACTCTCGGGGTAATCTCTTCGGCTCGATTGGCCAGAGGGCTGCCCCATATGGCAGACTGTCCGAGTTGCTCGGTCGAGTGTTGATGCTGCGCGCCTCCCGCCGGGAGGACCGGAAGCGAGTCCCACAGTACTCGTCAACCCCCTGCGGGTTGGACGTACGGGAATCTTCCGGGAAGCGTGGGTGCGGCACCGGCCAGGCACTCGGTGGGCCTTCCGCCCCCGGTCCGCGGTTCCGGACGGGCCGTGTGCATTCCCCCTAGGGATGTTCCATATAGGGACATTCTTGTTGGCGGGAGCGCGACACGCCCGACCGCGTGGGCCGGAGAGAAGGCAATCGGAAACCATCGAGTTCCAGAGCGTTGAGAGACAGGACTACTGAGTAGCCATGGCGGGACAGAAGATCCGCATTCGGCTCAAGGCCTACGACCACGAGGTCATCGACTCTTCGGCCAAGAAGATCGTCGAGACGGTGACGCGCACTGGTGCGTCGGTCGCGGGCCCGGTGCCGCTGCCCACTGAGAAGAACGTGTACTGCGTCATCAAGTCGCCGCACAAGTACAAGGACTCGCGCGAGCACTTCGAGATGCGCACGCACAAGCGCCTGATCGACATCCTCGACCCGACGCCCAAGACCGTTGACTCCCTGATGCGACTCGACCTCCCGGCCGGTGTCGACATCGAGATCAAGCTCTGAGGGTCGGTGATCTGAGAATGGCTAAGCAGATCAAGGGCATCCTGGGCGAGAAGCTCGGCATGACGCAGGTGTGGGACGAGAACAACCGTGTTGTTCCGGTCACCGTCGTCAAGGCCGGTCCGAACGTCGTGACCCAGGTCCGCACGAACGACGTCGACGGCTACGAGTCGGTCCAGATCGCCTTCGGCGAGATCGACCCGCGCAAGGTGAACAAGCCCCTCAAGGGCCACTTCGCCAAGGCCGACGTAACTCCGCGCCGCCACCTGGTGGAGCTCCGTACCTCCGACGCCAGCGAGTACACGCTGGGCCAGGAGATCACGGCCGAGGTCTTCGAGTCGGGCGTCAAGGTCGACGTCACCGCGAAGAGCAAGGGCAAGGGCTTCGCCGGTGTCATGAAGCGCCACAACTTCAAGGGTGGCAAGGCGTCCCACGGTGCCCACCGTGTGCACCGCATGCCCGGTTCCATCGGTGGCTGTGCCACCCCCGGCCGTGTCTTCAAGGGCATGCGCATGGCGGGTCGCATGGGCAACGAGCGGGTCACCACCCAGAACCTGACCGTTCACGCCGTTGACGCGGAGAAGGGCCTGCTCCTCATCAAGGGCGCGGTTCCTGGTCCGAACGGCGGCCTCGTCCTGGTCCGCACCGCGGCCAAGGGGGCCTGAGGACTATGAGCACCATTGACATCCTGTCGCCCTCCGGCGACACCGCCGGGACCGTCGAGCTCCCGGCCGAGATCTTCGACGTTGAGAAGATCAGCATCCCGCTGATTCACCAGGTCGTCGTCGCGCAGCTGGCCGCCGCCCGTCAGGGCACGCACAAGGTCAAGAGCCGTGGCGAGGTCCGTGGTGGCGGTAGGAAGCCCTACCGGCAGAAGGGCACCGGCCGCGCGCGCCAGGGTTCGACCCGTGCGCCGCAGTTCGCCGGCGGTGGCGTCGTCCACGGCCCCACGCCGCGTGACTACTCGCAGCGCACCCCGAAGAAGATGAAGGCCGCGGCCCTGCGCCACGCCCTCACCGACCGGGCGCGTCACAACCGCATCCACGTCGTCTCCGGCGTGGTCGAGGGTGCGAACCCGTCCACGAAGGCCGCCAAGGTCCTGTTCGGCAAGATCTCGGAGCGCAAGAACCTGCTCCTGGTCGTCGACCGTGCCGACGAGGCCGCGTGGCTCTCCGCCCGCAACCTGCCCCAGGTCCACATCCTGGAGCCGGGCCAGCTGAACACGTACGACGTTCTCGTCTCGGACGACGTGGTCTTCACCCAGGCCGCGTTCGAGTCCTTCGTGTCTGGCCCCAAGGCCGCTGACACCGAAGGGAGCGAAGCCTGATGGCTACGCGTCACCCGAGCATCGCCTCGAAGGCCGCCAAGGTCGCCAAGGCCGCGCGCGTCGCCAAGGCGAAGCGCCACGCCACCGAGGGCAAGAACACCGTCGAGACCCCGCTGAGCAAGTCGTACACGGACCCCCGTGACGTCCTGCTGAAGCCGGTCGTCTCGGAGAAGAGCTACTCGCTCATCGACGAGAACAAGTACACGTTCATCGTCGACCCGAACGCCAACAAGACCCAGATCAAGCAGGCCGTCCAGGCGGTCTTCGACGTCAAGGTCACCGGGGTCAACACGATCAACCGCCAGGGCAAGCGCAAGCGCACGAAGACCGGTTTCGGTCAGCGTGCCGCCACCAAGCGCGCGATCGTGACCCTCGCCGAGGGCGACCGTATCGACATCTTCGGCGGTCCGACCGCCTAAGGGCGGTCTGGATCGTCCGATATCGGACGAGGACTGAGAAATGGGAATCCGCAAGTACAAGCCGACTACGCCGGGCCGTCGTGGCGCCAGCGTCGCCGACTTCGTCGAGGTCACGCGGTCCACGCCGGAGAAGTCGCTGGTCCGCCCGCTGCACAGCAAGGGCGGCCGTAACAACGCCGGTCGTGTGACCGTTCGCCACCAGGGTGGCGGACACAAGCGCGCCTACCGAGTGATCGACTTCCGTCGTCACGACAAGGACGGCGTGCCGGCGAAGGTCGCGCACATCGAGTACGACCCCAACCGCACCGCGCGCATCGCGCTGCTGCACTACGCCGACGGCGAGAAGCGCTACATCCTCGCCCCGCGCAACCTGCAGCAGGGTGACCGCGTCGAGAACGGTCCCGGGGCCGACATCAAGCCGGGCAACAACCTGGCCATCCGCAACATCCCGGTCGGTACCACGATCCACGCGATCGAGCTCCGTCCCGGTGGCGGTGCCAAGTTCGCCCGCTCCGCCGGTGCCTCCGTGCAGCTGCTCGCGAAGGAGGGCTCGATGGCCCACCTCCGCATGCCCTCCGGTGAAATCCGCCTGGTCGACGTGCGCTGCCGCGCCACCGTCGGCGAGGTCGGCAACGCCGAGCAGAGCAACATCAACTGGGGTAAGGCCGGCCGTAAGCGGTGGCTGGGCGTTCGCCCGACCGTCCGTGGTGTGGTCATGAACCCGGTGGACCACCCGCACGGTGGTGGTGAAGGCCGGACCTCCGGTGGCCGTCACCCCGTGTCCCCGTGGGGCAAGAAGGAAGGCCGTACTCGTTCGCCCAAGAAGGCGTCGAACAAGTACATCGTCCGCCGCCGCAAGACGAACAAGAAGCGCTAAGGACGGGTTGAGATGCCTCGTAGCCTGAAGAAGGGGCCCTTCGTCGACGACCACCTCATCAAGAAGGTGGACGCCCAGAACGAAGCCGGCACCAAGAACGTCATCAAGACCTGGTCCCGCCGCTCGATGATCGTCCCGGCCATGCTGGGCCACACCCTCGCGGTGCACAACGGCAAGACCCACATCCCGGTGTTCGTCACCGAGTCGATGGTCGGCCACAAGCTCGGCGAGTTCTCGCCGACGCGCACCTTCCGGGGCCACGTCAAGGACGACCGGAAGTCGAAGCGCCGCTAGTAGCGGATCGCATTCAGACACGTAAGTAACTGAGAGGGACAACCATGGAAGCCAGGGCCCAGGCGCGGTACATCCGCGTTACGCCCATGAAGGCCCGCCGCGTGGTGGACCTTATCCGTGGCATGGATGCCACGGAGGCTCAGGCTGTTCTGCGATTCGCTCCGCAGGCAGCCTCCGTGCCGGTCGGCAAGGTGCTCGACAGCGCCATCGCCAACGCCGCGCACAACTACGACCACACCGACGCCGACAGCCTCTACATCTCCGAGGCGTACGTCGACGAGGGCCCGACCCTGAAGCGGTTCCGGCCGCGTGCCCAGGGCCGTGCCTACCGGATCCGCAAGCGGACCAGCCACATCACCGTGGTCGTCAGCAGCAAGGAAGGAACCCGGTAATGGGCCAGAAGGTTAACCCGCATGGGTTCCGGCTCGGTGTCACGACCGACTTCAAGTCGCGTTGGTACGCCGACAAGCTGTACAAGGACTACGTCAAGGAAGACGTCGCCATCCGTCGGATGATGACGTCCGGCATGGAGCGCGCCGGCATCTCGAAGGTTGAGATCGAGCGCACCCGTGACCGCGTGCGTGTGGACATCCACACCGCTCGTCCGGGCATCGTCATCGGCCGCCGTGGCGCCGAGGCCGACCGCATCCGCGGCGACCTCGAGAAGCTCACGGGCAAGCAGGTCCAGCTGAACATCCTCGAGGTCAAGAACCCCGAGACCGACGCTCAGCTGGTTGCCCAGGCCGTCGCCGAGCAGCTCTCCTCCCGCGTCTCCTTCCGTCGGGCCATGCGTAAGAGCATGCAGTCCGCCATGAAGGCCGGCGCCAAGGGCATCAAGATCCAGTGCGGCGGCCGCCTCGGTGGCGCCGAGATGTCCCGCTCGGAGTTCTACCGCGAGGGCCGCGTGCCCCTGCACACGCTCCGTGCGAACGTGGACTACGGCTTCTTCGAGGCCAAGACGACCTTCGGCCGCATCGGCGTGAAGGTCTGGATCTACAAGGGCGACGTCAAGAACATCGCCGAGGTCCGCGCCGAGAACGCTGCGGCCCGTGCGGGTAACCGCCCGGCCCGTGGCGGCGCCGACCGCCCGGCCCGTGGTGGCCGTGGTGGCGAGCGTGGTGGGCGCGGTCGCAAGCCGCAGCAGGCTGCCGGCGCCGAGGCCCCCAAGGCCGAGGCTCCCGCCGCCGCCGCTCCGGCTGAGAGCACCGGAACGGAGGCCTGACCGTCATGCTGATCCCCCGTAGGGTCAAGCACCGCAAGCAGCACCACCCGAAGCGCCGTGGTCAGGCCAAGGGCGGTACCCAGGTCGCGTTCGGCGAGTACGGCATTCAGGCCCTCACGCCGGCGTACGTGACCAACCGCCAGATCGAGGCGGCCCGTATCGCGATGACCCGCCACATCAAGCGTGGCGGCAAGGTCTGGATCAACATCTACCCGGACCGCCCGCTGACGAAGAAGCCTGCCGAGACCCGCATGGGTTCCGGTAAGGGTTCTCCGGAGTGGTGGATCGCGAACGTGCACCCGGGCCGGGTCATGTTCGAGCTGTCCTACCCCAACGAGAAGATTGCGCGTGAGGCCCTCACTCGTGCGGCCCACAAGCTGCCGATGAAGTGCCGGATCGTCAAGCGCGAGGCAGGTGAAGCGTGATGTCGGCCGGTACCAAGGCGTCCGAGCTGCGCGAGCTGGGCAACGAGGAGCTTCTTGCGAAGCTCCGCGAGGCCAAGGAAGAGCTGTTCAACCTCCGCTTCCAGGCGGCGACTGGTCAGCTCGAGAACCACGGCCGTCTGAAGGCGGTCCGCAAGGACATCGCGCGGATCTACACCCTGATGCGCGAGCGTGAGCTGGGCATCGAAACGGTGGAGAACGCCTGATGAGCGAGAAGAACGTGACTGAGAACGCAGAGGCCCGCGGCTTCCGCAAGACCCGCGAGGGTCTCGTCGTCAGCGACAAGATGGACAAGACCGTCGTCGTCGCCGTCGAGGACCGCGTGAAGCACGCGCTGTACGGCAAGGTCATCCGCCGTACGAACAAGCTCAAGGCGCACGACGAGCAGAACGCCGCGGGTGTCGGCGACCGTGTCCTCCTCATGGAGACCCGGCCGCTGTCCGCGACGAAGCGCTGGCGCGTCGTCGAGATCCTCGAGAAGGCCAAGTAATTCCCGCGAGGGAGTTGCTGAAGCAAGGTATTCCTGCGGGGTAAATCCGCAGGTCGTTCCGCCAGGCTCGGCCGGGGTCCTTCACCGGACCCCGGCCGGGAACCGGCAGACAAACAGGAGATAGACGTGATCCAGCAGGAGTCGCGACTGCGTGTCGCCGACAACACTGGTGCGAAGGAGATCCTTTGCATCCGTGTGCTCGGTGGCTCCGGTCGCCGCTACGCGGGCATCGGTGACGTCATCGTCGCCACCGTCAAGGACGCGATCCCCGGCGGCAACGTGAAGAAGGGTGACGTCGTCAAGGCGGTCATCGTTCGCACCGTCAAGGAGCGCCGTCGTCCGGACGGCTCGTACATCCGCTTCGACGAGAACGCCGCCGTCATTCTGAAGAACGACGGCGACCCTCGCGGCACCCGTATCTTCGGCCCTGTCGGCCGTGAGCTGCGCGAGAAGAAGTTCATGAAGATCATCTCGCTCGCGCCGGAGGTGCTGTAAGCATGAAGATCAAGAAGGGCGACCTGGTCCAGGTCATCACCGGTAAGGACAAGGGCAAGCAGGGCAAGGTCATTGCCGCTTACCCGCGCGACGAGCGTGTCCTGGTCGAGGGTGTCAACCGGGTCAAGAAGCACACCAAGGCCGGCCCGACCGCCAGCGGTTCGCAGGCCGGCGGCATCGTCACGACCGAGGCGCCGATCCACGTCTCCAACGTCCAGCTGGTCGTTGAGAAGGACGGCAACAAGGTCGTCACGCGTGTCGGATACCGCTTCGACGACGAGGGCAACAAGATCCGCGTTGCCAAGCGGACGGGTGAGGACATCTGATGACTACCACCACTCCGCGTCTGAAGCAGAAGTACCGCGAGGAGATCGCGGGCAAGCTGCGTGACGAGTTCAAGTACGAGAACGTCATGCAGATCCCCGGTCTCGTCAAGATCGTGGTCAACATGGGTGTCGGCGACGCCGCCCGTGACTCGAAGCTCATGGACGGTGCCGTCCGTGACCTGACCACCATCACCGGTCAGAAGCCGGCCATCACCAAGGCCCGCAAGTCCATCGCGCAGTTCAAGCTGCGCGAGGGTCAGCCGATCGGTGCCCACGTCACGCTCCGTGGCGACCGCATGTGGGAGTTCCTGGACCGCACCCTGTCGCTCGCGCTCCCGCGCATCCGCGACTTCCGTGGTCTGTCCCCCAAGCAGTTCGACGGCCGTGGCAACTACACCTTCGGTCTCACGGAGCAGGTCATGTTCCACGAGATCGACCAGGACAAGATCGACCGCGTCCGGGGTATGGACATCACCGTGGTCACCACGGCGACCAACGACGCTGAGGGCCGCGCGCTCCTTCGTCACCTCGGCTTCCCGTTCAAGGAGGCGTGAGCGAGATGGCGAAGAAGGCTCTTATCGCTAAGGCTGCTCGCAAGCCCAAGTTCGGTGTGCGTGGCTACACGCGCTGCCAGCGCTGCGGCCGTCCGCACTCCGTGTACCGCAAGTTCGGCCTCTGCCGCGTGTGCCTTCGTGAGATGGCTCACCGTGGCGAGCTGCCGGGCGTGACCAAGAGCTCCTGGTAATCCCCTAATTCGGGATTCCTGAAGCTCTCGGTAAGCAACTGGGTCGACAGAGGCCCTTCCCCACATGCCGTAGGCTTGCGGGGTTGGGCGTCTGTCGCCCGTACGACTTACTACGCCGTAGGTCCACCGCGCCGCACCCGCCCCGTCCCGGATCGGGGAGAGGGATGGCGCACCAGGAAACCCCGGCGAGAGAGGCCGAAGGCCAATTCATGACCATGACTGATCCGATCGCAGACATGCTTACGCGTCTGCGTAACGCGAACTCGGCATACCACGACTCCGTGACGATGCCGGCGTCGAAGATCAAGTCTCACATCGCGGAGATCCTCCAGCAGGAGGGCTTCATCACCGGCTGGAAGACCGAGGACGCCGAGGTCGGCAAGAACCTCGTTCTCGAGCTGAAGTTCGGTCCGAACCGTGAGCGCTCCATCGCGGGCATCAAGCGGATCTCGAAGCCCGGTCTCCGGGTCTACGCGAAGTCCACCAACCTGCCCAAGGTGCTGGGTGGCCTCGGCGTGGCGATCATCTCCACGTCCCACGGGCTCCTCACCGACAAGCAGGCCGGCAAGAAGGGCGTAGGCGGAGAAGTTCTCGCCTACGTCTGGTAACGGAAGGGAACGGAGGAAACAGCTATGTCGCGTATTGGCAAGCTCCCCATCACGGTTCCCGCCGGCGTGGACGTCACCATCGACGGCCGTACGGTCTCGGTCAAGGGCCCCAAGGGCACCCTGTCCCACACCGTCGTGGCGCCGATCGACATCGCCAAGGGTGAGGACGGCGTTCTGAACGTCACCCGCCCCAACGACGAGCGTCAGAACAAGGCCCTGCACGGCCTGTCCCGCACGCTGGTGGCGAACATGATCACCGGCGTGACCCAGGGTTACGTGAAGAAGCTCGAAATCAGCGGTGTCGGTTACCGAGTGACTGCCAAGGGTGCGAACCTCGAGTTCGCGCTCGGCTACAGCCACCCGATCGTCGTCGAGGCCCCCGAGGGCATCACCTTCAAGGTGGAGACCCCGACCCGCTTCCAGGTCGAGGGCATCGACAAGCAGAAGGTCGGCGAGGTTGCGGCGAACATCCGCAAGCTGCGCAAGCCCGACCCGTACAAGGCCAAGGGCGTCAAGTACGAGGGCGAAGTCATCCGCCGCAAGGTCGGAAAGGCGGGTAAGTAAGCCATGGCATACGGACAGAAGATCCTCAAGGGCGACGCCTACAAGCGCGCCGCGATCAAGCGCCGTCACATCCGGATCCGTAAGCACATCTCGGGTACGGCTGAGCGCCCGCGTCTCGTCGTGACGCGCTCGAACCGCCACATCGTGGCCCAGGTCATCGACGACATCAAGGGTCACACCCTGGCGTCGGCGTCGACCCTGGACGCCTCGATCCGCGGCGGCGAGAGCGACAAGTCGACGCAGGCCAAGTCCGTCGGCGCCCTGGTCGCCGAGCGCGCCAAGGCCGCCGGTGTCGAGGCTGTCGTATTCGACCGTGGTGGCAACCAGTACGCCGGGCGCATCGCCGCCCTGGCGGACGCCGCCCGCGAAGCCGGACTCAAGTTCTGAGTCGCCCGTCGCGCAGTGACTTTCGGTCGCTGCGTAGCTAGCGGATAAAGAGAGAGGTAATTCCAATGGCTGGACCCCAGCGCCGCGGTGGCGGTGCCGGTGGCGGCGAGCGGCGGGACCGGAAGGGCCGTGACGGCGGCGCAGCTGCCGCCGAGAAGACCGCGTACGTTGAGCGCGTTGTCGCGATCAACCGCGTCGCCAAGGTTGTGAAGGGTGGTCGTCGCTTCAGCTTCACCGCGCTGGTCGTGGTGGGCGACGGTGACGGCACCGTGGGTGTCGGTTACGGCAAGGCCAAGGAGGTGCCGGCCGCCATCGCCAAGGGTGTTGAGGAGGCCAAGAAGCACTTCTTCAAGGTCCCCCGTATCCAGGGCACCATCCCCCACCCCATCCAGGGTGAGAAGGCTGCCGGCGTCGTCCTGCTCAAGCCCGCGTCCCCCGGTACCGGTGTTATCGCCGGTGGCCCGGTGCGTGCCGTGCTCGAGTGCGCCGGTATCCACGACATCCTGTCGAAGTCCCTGGGCTCCGACAACGCGATCAACATCGTGCACGCCACCGTGGCGGCCCTCAAGGGCCTGCAGCGTCCCGAGGAGGTCGCGGCCCGCCGCGGTCTGCCGCTCGAGGACGTCGCCCCCGCGGCCCTGCTGCGTGCGCGTGCCGGGGCTGGTGCGTAATGGCACAGCTCAAGATCACGCAGGTGAAGTCCTACATCGGCAGCAAGCAGAACCACCGTGACACCCTGCGTTCCCTTGGTCTCAAGGGCATCAACACGCAGGTCGTCAAGGAGGACCGCCCCGAGTTCCGCGGCATGGTGCACACCGTCCGCCACCTCGTGACGGTCGAGGAGGTCGACTGATCATGGCGGAGCAGAACCCGCTCAAGATCCACAACCTCCGTCCCGCCCCGGGCGCCAAGACCGCCAAGACCCGTGTGGGTCGTGGTGAGGCGTCGAAGGGTAAGACGGCCGGTCGTGGTACCAAGGGCACGAAGGCCCGTTACCAGGTTCCGGAGCGCTTCGAGGGTGGCCAGATGCCCCTCCACATGCGTCTCCCGAAGCTCAAGGGCTTCAAGAACCCGTTCAAGACCGAGTACCAGGTCGTGAACCTGGACAAGCTGGCCTCCCTCTACCCGCAGGGTGGAGAGGTCACCGTCCAGGACCTCGTGGACAAGGGTGCCGTTCGCAAGAACAGCCTCGTCAAGGTCCTCGGCCAGGGCGAGATCTCCGTGGCGCTGCAGGTGACGGTGGACGCCGTCTCCGACTCCGCCAAGGAGAAGATCACCGCCGCCGGCGGTACGGTCACCGAGCTGGTCTGAGTCCCTCAGGTCTCTCGATGACATAGACGATCCCGACCGGGGATACCTCACAATGAGGTATCCCCGGTTGGTCGTTCCTAGGGGGGCAGTGTCGCCGGTAAGGTGGCCTGCACTGTTCTTTTTCGTATTCGTCGAACCTCTAGACCGTCACCCTTGACGCAGTTGCGCGGGGGTCGCAGGAGGCACCGTGCTCACCGCGTTCGCCCGGGCGTTCAGGACGCCCGACCTGCGCAAGAAGCTGCTCTTCACGCTGGGCATCATCGTGGTCTACCGGGTCGGTACCCACATCCCGATCCCCGGCGTCAATTACAAGGCCGTCCAGACCTGCGTGACCGAGGCGTCCGGCAATCAGGGCCTCTTCGGACTGGTCAACATGTTCAGCGGCGGCGCGCTGCTGCAGATCACGATCTTCGCCCTCGGCATCATGCCGTACATCACGGCCAGCATCATTCTTCAGCTGCTGACCGTGGTCATCCCGCGCCTCGAGGCCCTCAAGAAGGAGGGACAGTCCGGCACGGCGAAGATCACGCAGTACACGCGTTATCTGACCGTGGCGCTGGCCATCCTCCAGGGCACCGGCCTGGTCGCCACCGCCCGTACCGGCGCGCTGTTCAACGGCTGCACCGCCGCTCCCAGCATCGTGCCGGACCAGTCGATCTTCACCACGATCACCATGGTGATCTGCATGACCGCCGGCACCTGTGTCGTCATGTGGCTCGGTGAGCTGATCACCGACCGCGGTATCGGCAACGGCATGTCGATCCTGATGTTCATCTCGATCGCCGCGACCTTCCCGTCCGCGCTGTGGGCCATCAAGAAGTCGGGCACCCTGGCGGACGGCTGGATCGAGTTCGGCACCGTCATCCTGGTCGGCCTGGTCATGGTCGCGCTCGTCGTCTTCGTGGAGCAGGCCCAGCGCCGTATCCCCGTGCAGTACGCCAAGCGCATGATCGGCCGCCGGTCCTACGGCGGCACCTCCACCTACATCCCGCTCAAGGTGAACCAGGCCGGTGTCATCCCGGTCATCTTCGCCTCGTCGCTGCTCTACATCCCGGCCCTGGTCGCGCAGTTCGCCGGCGGGGACTCGGAGTGGAAGCGCTGGGTCACGGCGAACCTCACCAAGGGCACCCACCCGGTCTACATCACGCTGTACTTCCTGCTGATCGTGTTCTTCGCGTTCTTCTACGTGGCGATCTCGTTCAACCCCGAGGAAGTCGCGGACAACATGAAGAAGTATGGTGGCTTCATCCCGGGCATCCGGGCTGGCCGACCGACCGCTGAGTACCTCAGTTACGTGCTCAACCGGATCACCTGGCCGGGTTCGCTGTATCTGGGTCTGATCGCTCTTGTGCCGACGATGGCGTTGGCCGGCTTCGGGGCAAGCCAGAACTTCCCGTTCGGCGGGACCAGCATCCTCATCATCGTGGGTGTCGGCCTGGAGACCGTGAAGCAGATCGAGAGCCAGCTCCAGCAGCGCAATTACGAAGGGTTCCTCCGCTGATGCGTATCGTCCTCGTCGGGCCGCCCGGTGCCGGTAAGGGAACGCAAGCCGTCCGCCTGGCCGAGACTCTGTCGGTCCCGCACATCTCCACGGGCGACCTGTTCCGGGCCAACATCAGCCGGCAGACGGAGCTGGGCAAACTCGCGAAGTCCTTCATGGACGCCGGAAACCTCGTCCCCGACGAGGTGACCATCGCGATGGCCAAGGACCGCATGGAGCAGCCGGACGCCGAGGGCGGTTTCCTGCTCGACGGCTTCCCGCGCAACGTCTCGCAGGCCGAGGCGCTGGACGAGCTGCTGCGCGGCGAGGGCATCAAGCTCGACGCGGTGCTGGACCTGGAGGTCCCGGAGGACGAGGTCGTCAAGCGGATCGCCGGCCGGCGCATCTGCCGCAACGACTCCTCGCACGTCTTCCACGTGACGTACAGCAAGCCGAAGCAGGAGGGCGTCTGCGACGTCTGCGGCGGCGAGCTGTACCAGCGTGACGACGACTCCGAGGACACCGTCCGCAAGCGCCTCGAGGTCTACCACACGCAGACTGAGCCGATCATCGACTACTACCGGTCCCAGGGCCTGGTCGTGACGATCTCCTCGCTCGGTCCGGTGGACGAGATCACCGAGCGGGCGCTGGCGGCGCTCAAGAGCGAGCAGAGCGAGAACGAGTAACAAGCGGTACCTCCGGCCGCGGTGTCCCTCAGGGGCGCCGCGGCCGTAGTGTTGTGTCCCTACCCCAGTCGATGAGTGACGGAGAGCGCAGGCCCCCCATGGTGCAGATCAAGACCCCCGAGCAGATCGCCAAGATGCGTGCGGCGGGGCTGGTCGTCGCCGCGATCCACGCGGCCACCCGTGAGGCGGCGGTGCCCGGCGCGACCACGCGCGACCTGGACCAGGTCGCCCGCAAGGTGCTCGACGAGCACGGCGCCAAGTCCAACTTCCTGGGGTACGGCGGCTTCCCCGCGACGATCTGCACCTCGGCCAACGAGGTCGTCGTCCACGGCATCCCCTCCGACGACGTCGTCCTCAAGGACGGCGACATCATCTCCATCGACTGCGGCGCGATCGTGGACGGCTGGCACGGCGACGCCGCGTACACCGCCTTCGTCGGCTCCGGGCACGCGCCCGAGCTGATCGAGCTCTCCCGGGTGACCGAGGAGTCGATGTGGGCCGGCATCGCGGCGATGAAGCTCGGCAACCGGCTGGTGGACATCTCGCGCGCGATCGAGACGTACATCCGGCGTCAGCCGAAGCCGGGGGGCGGGCGGTACGGGATCATCGAGGACTACGGCGGTCACGGCATCGGGACCGAGATGCACATGGACCCGCATCTGCTGAACTACGTCGAGCGCCGGCGGGGGAAGGGGCCGAAGCTGGTGCCCGGGTTCTGCCTGGCCATCGAGCCGATGGTCTCGCTGGGTACGCCTCGTACGGAGGTGCTCTCCGACGACTGGACCGTCATCACGACCGATGGGACCTGGTCCTCGCACTGGGAGCACTCCGTCGCCCTCACGGAGCAGGGGCCGCTGGTGCTGACCGCGCCCGACGGGGGCAAGGCGAAGCTGGCGGAGTTCGGGGTCACCGCGGCGCCGGATCCGCTGGCGTAGGGGCGGCGGGCGCACCCCCGTGTGCACAGTGGTGGGCCCCTGAATGCATGATGATCTGTTGGGCAGGGCAGACTTCTGCGATTCGTGTTTCCGGGTGCGCTGACGTAGACTGACTCGTCGGCTCTCGTGCACCCGCATGTCCGCATGCGCTCGCAGCTCGCCCCTCGGGGTGGGTGAGAGAGTCGATCAAGGTAGTCGATTCGAAGGGCGAAGCGTGGCCAAGAAGCAAGGTGCCATCGAGATCGAGGGCACTGTCGTCGAGTCTCTTCCGAACGCCATGTTCAGGGTCGAGCTCCAGAACGGCCACCAGGTTCTGGCACACATCAGCGGCAAGATGCGTATGCACTACATCCGCATTCTCCCTGACGACCGGGTCGTGGTGGAGCTTTCTCCGTACGACCTGACGCGTGGCCGGATCGTCTACCGCTACAAGTAGATCTTGCCCGCATCCCGGCTGCCGCCGGGGTGATGGCACTGACCCGGAGAACCTCACCCATGAAGGTCAAGCCGAGCGTCAAGAAGATCTGCGACAAGTGCAGGGTGATCCGCCGTCACGGCCGGGTCATGGTCATCTGCGAGAACCCGCGCCACAAGCAGCGCCAGGGCTGACGCACGACCGATCCCTCTGCACCCGCAGAGATTCGCGCGACGCATAGCTGAATATGTTCATACGCAGAGCCCGAGCCATCCAGCTCGACACCCTCGGTTCGGAGGCCGAGGACCCGGTTCGTACCTGGTACGGCGGCCGGGACCCGGTTCTGCGGAAGACCTCCGAAGATCACCAGGAGCCATTGAATGGCACGCGTTTCCGGTGTTGACATCCCGCGCGAAAAGCGCGTGGAGGTCGCCCTCACCTACGTGTTCGGCATTGGCCGGACCCTGTCCCAGGAGACGCTGGCTGCGACCGGCGTCGACCCGAACACCCGCGTCCGCGACCTGAGCGAAGAGCAGCTCGTCGCGATCCGCGAGTACGTGGACGCCAACATCAAGACCGAGGGTGACCTCCGTCGCGAGATCCAGGCCGACATCCGCCGCAAGGTCGAGATCGGTTGCTACCAGGGTCTCCGTCACCGTCGTGGTCTGCCCGTCCGCGGTCAGCGCACCAGCACCAACGCCCGCACCCGCAAGGGCCCGCGTCGCGCCATCGCCGGCAAGAAGAAGCCGGGCAAGAAGTAGTCCTCAGCGGACAACGCTTCATCTAGCGGTCTTCGCTGTAGGACCGACCACCTCCCCGTAGGAGTTTGTAGATGCCCCCCAAGGGTCGTCAGGGCGCTGCCAAGAAGGTGCGCCGCAAGGAAAAGAAGAACGTCGCTCACGGCCACGCGCACATCAAGAGCACGTTCAACAACACGATCGTCTCCATCACGGACCCGTCGGGCAACGTGATCTCCTGGGCCTCCGCCGGCCACGTCGGCTTCAAGGGCTCCCGGAAGTCCACGCCGTTCGCCGCGCAGATGGCCGCCGAGTCGGCTGCCCGCCGCGCTCAGGAGCACGGCATGCGCAAGGTCGACGTGTTCGTGAAGGGCCCGGGCTCCGGTCGCGAGACCGCGATCCGTTCGCTCCAGGCCACGGGCCTCGAGGTCGGCTCCATCCAGGACGTCACCCCGACCCCGCACAACGGCTGCCGCCCGCCGAAGCGTCGTCGCGTCTGACGCACGGCCTTCACCGGCTGGTTCCGGGCGGTACGGCTCCTCACGGGGCCGTGCCGCCCGTACCCTTGCAGTACGAGTCGGGCGTCAAATAGTGGGCGCCCCTGACTGAAGGACTCACACCATGCTGATCGCTCAGCGTCCGTCGCTGACCGAAGAGGTTGTCGACGAGTTCCGCTCCCGGTTCGTGATCGAGCCGCTGGAGCCGGGCTTCGGTTACACCCTCGGCAACTCCCTCCGCCGCACCCTCCTGTCGTCGATCCCCGGCGCTGCTGTCACCAGCATCCGCATCGACGGTGTCCTGCACGAGTTCACCACCGTGCCGGGCGTCAAGGAGGACGTGACCGACCTCATCCTCAACATCAAGCAGCTGGTCGTCTCCTCGGAGCACGACGAGCCGGTCGTGATGTACCTGCGCAAGCAGGGCCCGGGTCTGGTCACCGCCGCCGACATCGCGCCCCCGGCCGGTGTCGAGGTGCACAACCCCGACCTCGTCCTCGCCACGCTCAACGGCAAGGGCAAGCTGGAGATGGAGCTGACCGTCGAGCGCGGTCGCGGCTACGTCTCCGCCGTGCAGAACAAGCAGGTGGGCCAGGAGATCGGCCGTATCCCGGTCGACTCCATCTACTCGCCGGTTCTCAAGGTCACGTACAAGGTCGAGGCCACGCGTGTCGAGCAGCGCACCGACTTCGACAAGCTGATCGTCGACGTCGAGACCAAGCAGGCGATGCGTCCGCGTGACGCCATGGCCTCCGCGGGCAAGACGCTGGTCGAGCTGTTCGGTCTCGCCCGCGAGCTGAACATCGACGCCGAGGGCATCGACATGGGTCCGTCCCCGACGGACGCCGCGCTGGCCGCGGACCTGGCTCTTCCCATCGAGGAGCTTGAGCTGACCGTTCGGTCGTACAACTGCCTCAAGCGTGAGGGCATCCACTCCGTGGGTGAGCTCGTCGCCCGCTCCGAGGCGGACCTCCTCGACATTCGCAACTTCGGTGCGAAGTCCATCGACGAGGTCAAGGCGAAGCTGGCCGGCATGGGTCTCGCGCTCAAGGACTCGCCTCCCGGCTTCGACCCGACCGCCGCCGCCGACGCCTTTGGCGCGGACGACGACGCGGACGCCGGTTTCGTCGAGACCGAGCAGTACTAAGAGCTCGGGCCTTCCGGTCCGTACTCGGGTGCGGGTGCGCTGTGCTTGATCGCGCAGTTCCCCGCGCCCCTTCCGAGCAGGCCCCTTCGGGGACCTGCTCGGATCTCCGACAGGCGACCGCCTGCTCGGATACTGACTTCGGTACCTGACACGGCCGGGGCAGACACCTAGGAGAAACACCATGCCGAAGCCTGCCAAGGGCGCCCGTCTGGGCGGCAGTGCCGCGCACGAGAAGCTGCTGCTCGCGAACCTCGCGAAGAGCCTCTTCGAGCACGGCCGCATCACCACCACCGAGGCCAAGGCCCGCCGCCTGCGCCCGTACGCCGAGCGTCTGGTCACCAAGGCGAAGAAGGGTGACCTTCACAACCGCCGCCAGGTGCTCCAGGTCATCACGGACAAGGGCATCGTCCACACGCTCTTCACCGAGATCGGCCCGCGGTACGAGAACCGCCCCGGTGGTTACACCCGCATCACCAAGATCGGTAACCGCCGTGGCGACAACGCGCCCATGGCCGTCATCGAGCTGGTCGAGGCCCTGACCGTCGCCCAGCAGGCGACCGGTGAGGCCGAGGCCGCCACCAAGCGTGCGGTCAAGGAGTCCGAGGAGGCCAAGGTCGAGCAGACCGAGGCCGTCGAGGCTCCCGCCGAGGAGTCCAAGGACGCCTGAGGCACTGCCTGACGCCTGAGAGGCGGGTCCGTCCCTGTGGGGGCGGGCCCGCCTTTCGTGTTCTGAGAGGATTTCCGCGTGAGTGACGAAGCACAGCCCGGCCATGTCCGTATCCGCCTCGACCTGTCGTACGACGGCACCGACTTCCACGGCTGGGCCAAGCAGGCCGGCGGGCGGCGGACCGTGCAGGGGGAGATCGAGGACGCCCTCAGGACGGTCACGCGGTCCAAGGAGACGTACGAGCTGACCGTGGCCGGGCGCACGGACGCCGGGGTGCACGCGCGCGGCCAGGTCGCGCACGTCGACCTGCCCGAGGACGTGTGGGCGGAGCACCGGGAGAAGCTGCTGAAGCGGCTCGCCGGGCGGCTGTCCAAGGACGTACGGGTGTGGAGCCTGGCCGAGGCGCCCCCCGGGTTCAACGCGCGCTTCTCGGCCGTCTGGCGGCGCTACGCCTACCGCGTCACCGACAACCCCGGCGGGGTCGACCCGCTGCTGCGGGGCCACGTGCTCTGGCACGACTGGCCGCTCGACGTGGACGCCATGAACGAGGCGGCGCGCGTGCTGCTCGGCGAGCACGACTTCGCCGCGTACTGCAAGCGGCGCGAGGGCGCGACCACCATCCGCACCCTCCAGGACCTGAGCCTGGAACGCGGGGCGGACGGCGTGATCACGGCCACCGTGCGCGCGGACGCGTTCTGCCACAACATGGTCCGCTCGCTGATCGGCGCGCTGCTGTTCGTCGGCGACGGGCACCGGGGCCCCGAGTGGCCGGGCAAGGTGCTGGCCGCCGGCGTGCGGGACTCGGCCGTGCACGTCGTACGGCCGCACGGGCTGACCCTGGAGGAGGTCGGCTACCCGGCCGACGAGCTGCTGGCCGCCCGGAACAAGGAGGCCCGCAACCGGCGCTCGCTGCCCTCGGCGGGCTGCTGCTGAGCGGAGGGGACGCGGGGGCCGGACGGGGTGCGGCGGGGACCGGACGGAGGTGCGGCGGGGGCCCGGAGGAGCCCCCGCGCGGTTACTTCGCGGCCGCCGACGCCTGGGCCTCGCCCCGGCGCAGCAGCTGGCGGAAGGTGAACTGCGCCAGGTCGTTGCCCGCCGAGAACACCTTGTTGTCCTTGAGGGTGACGTCCTTGCCGCTGGTGAAGCCCGCGGTGGTGAAGTAGGCGTACCGGCCGAGGGTGTTGGTGGTGGTGCGGCAGATCGCCGACTCGCAGAAGGGCTTCACGCCCTTGCCGGACAGCGAGGAGATGATGCTCTTCGTGTCCGTCTGGCCCTTGAACTCGGTCGCCTCGGCCGCGCTGTCGAAGACGGCCACGCCCGCGGTGACGGCCACGCCGTCCTTGACGTAGCTGACCCGCATCAGCCGGGTGCACTTGTTCGCGGTGAGGAGCTTCGGCAGGGTGCCGCGCGCGCCGGAGGCGCAGTTCTTCGTGTCGGCGGTGGCGCCCTTCTTGTACACCGTCTCGCCCATGGTCAGCTGCGTGCCCGGGAACAGGGTCTCCGGGCTGAGCGGGGCGGTGTCCTTCTTGGCGCTGGAGATGAAGTCCTTCGGATCCAGCGGAGGCGGCGCGCTGGTCGGCGCGAAGGACGGCGCGGTGGCGGTGCCGCCCGGCAGCGAGGCGCTGGGAGGCAGGGCCGAGGGGCCGCCGGCGGTGTCGTCGTCGCTGCCCGCGTTGACGACGGCCATCGCGACGGCCGTGCCTATCGCGGCCGTGGCCAGGGCACCGCCGACGATCAGCAGCACCTTGCGGCGCTTGCTGCGGTTCTCGGACTGGTCCGCGAGCGCGGCCCAGTCGGGAGTCCCGTCGTCGCCCTTGGCGCTCCACGGCTGCTCGGATTGAGGTGTCCAGGGATCCCACTGGTTCTGGGAGCCCCCCTGCCCGTAACTCATGGGGCGCATCTTAGAGGGGCCCCGCACATGCCCGTACGCCCGAGGGCACGGGGCCGGGAGACGATAGGGGGACCTTCCGCGCAGGGGGGAACATCTCGGCGCGCCGGGTTTCGGTCGGGGCGTGTTTTGACCCGTCCGGGGGTGCCCCGGTAGGCTGGCTCCTCGTTGTGTATTGGCTTGCTCATTCTCACGGGACGGGCCCTTACACCGGTCCACCGGGCCGATGACCAGCGATCCGCACGCGGTATGCGTCACCGCAGTGCGATCCAGGCTGTCGTGATCGTTTCGGTGACCTGTTCAGGACCATTCACTCGAAGCGAAGGCTACGAACCGTGCGTACGTACAGCCCCAAGCCCGGCGATGTGACGCGCCAGTGGCACGTCATCGACGCTCAGGACGTCGTCCTGGGCCGTCTGGCCACCACTGCCGCCACCCTGCTGCGCGGCAAGCACAAGCCGATCTACGCGCCGCACGTCGACGCTGGCGACTTCGTCGTCATCATCAACGCCGACAAGGTGCACCTGTCCGGCAACAAGCGGACCCAGAAGATGGCGTACCGCCACTCCGGTTACCCGGGTGGTCTGCGCTCGGTCCGTTACGACGAGCTGCTCGACAAGAACCCCGAGAAGGCCGTCGAGAAGGCCGTCAAGGGCATGCTCCCCAAGAACACCCTCGGCCGTCAGATGCTCTCGAAGCTGAAGGTCTACAAGGGCGACCAGCACCCGCACGCTGCCCAGCAGCCGGTGCCGTTCGAGATCACCCAGGTCGCGCAGTAATTCCGGCCGCCCTTTAACTGACAGAGAATCTGAGGAGAATCGTGGCCGAGACCACTGCCGAGCAGCCGCTCGAAGAGACCGAGCTCGTCGACATCGAGAGCTACACCACCGAGAGCGAGCTCCCCGTCGAGGGTGAGTACACCTCGGAGTCCATGGCGTCCCGCTTCGGCGAGCCCCAGCCGGCCGCCGGCCTGGGCCGTCGCAAGAACGCCATCGCCCGCGTCCGGATCGTTCCGGGCACCGGCAAGTGGAAGATCAACGGTCGCACCCTTGAGGACTACTTCCCCAACAAGGTGCACCAGCAGGAAGTCAACGAGCCCTTCAAGGTGCTCGAGCTCGAGGGCCGCTACGACGTCATCGCCCGTATCTCGGGTGGCGGTGTCTCCGGTCAGGCCGGTGCGCTCCGTCTCGGTGTCGCCCGTGCGCTGAACGAGGCCGACGTGGACAACAACCGCGGCGCCCTCAAGAAGGCCGGCTTCCTCAAGCGCGACGACCGTGCGGTCGAGCGCAAGAAGGCCGGTCTGAAGAAGGCCCGTAAGGCTCCGCAGTACAGCAAGCGCTAAACAGCGGCGCTTCGCGCGTACTCCGAACGCCCCGACGGCACGCCCTGTGTGCCGCCGGGGCGTTCGTTTATCTCCGTCAAGGGCGTATAACGACACAAGACGCTCAAAGGCTTGTGCGATTGGATGCTCTGGCACATGCCATGATTCCTCGCAGCAGTTGCGCTTCTTCAGGAGGACAAGTGGGACGACTCTTCGGCACCGACGGCGTGCGTGGCGTCGCCAACGCGGACCTGACGGCCGAGATGGCGCTCGGCCTGTCCGTCGCGGCGGCGCATGTGCTGGCCGAGGCGGGTACTTTCGCGGGCCACCGGCCGAAGGCGGTGGTCGGCCGCGACCCGCGGGCGTCCGGGGAGTTCCTGGAGGCGGCCGTGGTCGCGGGCCTGGCCAGCGCGGGCGTGGACGTGCTCTGCGTGGGCGTGCTGCCGACGCCGGCCGTGGCGCATCTGACCGGCGCGCTCGGCGCGGACCTCGGCGTGATGCTCTCCGCGAGCCACAACGCCATGCCGGACAACGGCGTCAAGTTCTTCGCGCGCGGCGGTCACAAGCTCGCCGACGAGCTGGAGGACCGTATCGAGGCGGTCTACGAGTCCCACCGCCACGGTGAGCCCTGGGAGCGGCCCACCGGCGCCGGGGTCGGCCGGGTGCGGACGTACGACGAGGGCTTCGAGACCTACGTCGCGCACCTGCTGTCGGTGCT
This sequence comes from Streptomyces sp. NPDC005435, assembly GCF_040703155.1. Lineage (NCBI taxonomy): Bacteria > Bacillati > Actinomycetota > Actinomycetes > Kitasatosporales > Streptomycetaceae > Streptomyces > Streptomyces sp. NPDC005435. The sequence goes on along the minus strand of NZ_JBEXEQ010000019.1, from coordinate 78,942 downwards.
GCCGAACCGCCTGGACGGGCTGAAGATCGTCCTGGACGAGGCGCACGGCGCGGCCGCCGGTGTCTCCCCGGCCGTGTTCACGCGGGCCGGTGCCACGATCATCACGATCGGCGCCGAGCCGGACGGCCTGAACATCAACGACGGCTGCGGCTCGACCCACCTGGGCCCGCTGAAGGCGGCCGTGATCGAGCACGGCGCCGACTTCGGCATCGCGCACGACGGCGACGCCGACCGCTGCCTGGCCGTGGACCACACCGGTGAGGAGGTGGACGGCGACCAGATCCTGTCCGTCCTCGCGCTGGCGCTGCGCGAGCGTTCGGAGCTGCGCTCGGACACCGTTGTCGCGACTGTCATGTCCAACCTGGGCTTCAAGCTGGCCATGGAGCGCGCGGGCATCCGTCTCGTCCAGACGGCGGTCGGCGACCGCTACGTCCTGGAGGAGATGAAGCAGCACGGCTACGCGCTGGGCGGCGAGCAGTCCGGGCACGTCATCGTCCTGGACCACGCGACCACCGGCGACGGCACGCTGACCGGTCTGCTCCTTGCCGCGCGGGTCGCGGAGACCGGGCGGACCCTGCGTGAGCTGGCCTCCGTCATGGAGCGGCTGCCGCAGATCCTGATCAACGTGCCGGACGTCGACAAGTCCCGCGTCCAGACCTCCGCCGACCTCGCCGCCGCCGTGGGCGAGGCCGAGCGCGAGCTGGGCCAGACCGGCCGCGTCCTGCTGCGCCCCTCCGGCACCGAGCCGCTGGTCCGCGTGATGGTCGAGGCCGCCGACATCGACCAGGCCCGGTCGGTGGCGGGGCGGCTGGCGGACGCGGTGAAGTCGGCGCTGGGGTAGTCCGCCGGGCTGTACGCGTGAGCGCCCGGGGAGGCTGATGGTGCCTCCCCGGGCGCTGCCGTGTTTTTCCGGTCCTACAGCTTGCGCAGGCGCAGGCGCTGGACCGTGTGGTCGGGGCCCTTGCGCAGGACCAGGCCCGCGCGGCCCCGGGTGGGGGCGATGTTCTCGGTCAGGTTGGGCTTGTTGATCGTGCGCCACAGGCCGCGGGCGTAGTCGAGGGCCTCCTCCTCGGAGACCTGGGTGTACTTGCGGAAGTACGAGTCCGGGTCCTGGAAGGCGGTCTGGCGCAGCTTCTTGAAGCGGTCGAGGTACCAGCGCTCGATGTCCTCGGCGCTCGCGTCGACGTACACGCTGAAGTCGAAGTAGTCCGCGAGGCCGACGCGGGTGCGGCCGTCCTTGCCGGGGAGGGCGGGCTGGAGGACGTTCAGGCCCTCCACGATCAGGATGTCCGGGCGGCGGACGGTGAGCTTCTCGCCGGGGACGATGTCGTAGATCAGGTGGGAGTAGACGGGGGCGGTCACCTCGTCCTTGCCGGCCTTGATGTCGGCGACGAAGCGGGTGAGGGCGCGGCGGTCGTAGGACTCCGGGAAGCCCTTCCTGGACATCAGGCCGCGCGCCTGGAGCTCCTTGGTGGGCAGCAGGAAGCCGTCCGTCGTGACCAGCTCCACGCGGGGGTGCTCGGGCCAGCGGGACAGCAGGGCCTGGAGCAGGCGGGCGACGGTGGACTTGCCGACCGCGACGGAGCCGGCGACGCCTATCACGAAGGGCGTGCCCGACTGGGAGCCCTTCTCGCCGAGGAAGGTGTTCAGCGCCCCTCTGAGGCCGTCGGTGGCGCCGACGTAGAGGTTCAGCAGGCGGGAGAGCGGCAGATAGATGTCCCGCACCTCGTCGAGGTCGATCACATCGCCGAGCCCGCGCAGCTTCTCCACCTCCTCGGCGGTGAGCGGCAGCGGAGTCTTGTGGCGCAGGGCGCTCCACTCCGCGCGGGTGAGGTCGACGTAGGGAGTCGCCTCCGGCCGGTGCCGGTGGGCGCTCCTCGGGAACTCGGAGACCGGTGAGATCACATTCCATTGTTAACGGAGTACGAACGGGGATGGGGGGTGGGGTAGGTCACGCCGTGCCTCAGCGGGACCGAGTGCCCGGCGGAACGAACGTGGGCCTCAGCGCCGGGGGCAGGTCGGACATCCTGCCGAAGACGAGAACGCGTGCGGGGTTCATGGCGTCGTTCTCCGGCGTCGCGATGATGCCCGCGGTGAGCAGGACCTGGATCAGCGCGCTCTGCATGTGACGGCCGATCACCCCGGGATACCGGACGGCGGGCGCGTCGGCGTCGCCGGTGAGGAGTCGTTCGGCGGCCGCCTGGAGCAGGTCGGGGCTGCACCGCCAACCGACGGACACGGCGGCGGAGGCGGTCTCGGCGTCGGGCTCGACGCTCACCAGCGCCCCGGACCGCTCCACGGCGGCCTCCGGATCGTCACGGAACGCGGGCAGCCCCGCGTCCACGAGGGACTGGACCACGTCGTCGGCCAGCCGGCCGCGGGCGGCGAGAACGTCGTCGGAGGCGCGGGTGAAACCGAACTCGGACATGGGCCTCTTCTCTTCGTGCGGCGGGGTGCGGCGGGCACCGTGCGAGTGCCCGCCGCACCCCGGGATGTCAGTTACTGCTCAGCCGGACTCACCTGCTGTCCGGCGGGACCCGCCGCGGACCGCTTCAGCGTCCTTCCCTCGAACTTGCTGATCAGCGCCCAGAGGAGGTCTCCGGAGCCGGGTCCGTCCGGCAGGGACCAGTAGATCGGTGTTCCCGGTCTGAGCTTGTCCTCCAGCATCGGCCCGCACACGCCGCACGGGGTGCGTTCGCTGTACAGCTCCGTGATCTGGTCGGGCTTGAAGTTCCGCGCTTCGAGCTGGTCCAGGATGTGGTTCTCGGAGTGGTAGCCGGAGCCCTTGCTGAAGCCGACGACGAGGTCACCGGTCTTCGGGTCGTTCCACCCGGGGACCCTGGCGACCGCGACATTGCGGCCGGTGGTGATTCCGGCGGCCTTCCTGGCCTTGTAGGCCATGAGGGCGAGATCGGTGCTGCCGTAGGCGATCATTCCCTCGCAGGGGAGACCACCGCTCTGTGCGATCGCTGTGCGGAGCGGTTTCTTGACGGTGCACATCTCCACCACGCGGCTCAGGACGCGCGCGCCGATTCCCTCGACCGCGACCTCGGAGAGTCCGGCGGCGCGCAGCCCCTGCCACGCTTCCTCGAAGCCGATACCGGTCCGGGCCGCGGCGTCCGCGGCCTTCACCGCGTCCACGATCGGGCGGAGGATCTTGCCGGCGAAGAGGGTGGCGACGTCCAGGGTGGCCCAGGCGCAGCCGGTCCAGGAGCCGGAGGCGCCGCCGGGGGCTATTTTCTGGACGCACTTGATCCAGTGGCCGACGAGGATGTCCACCGGGTCGATGCCGGAGTTGAACTCGGTCATCGAGATGGTGTCGGTGACCTGGGTCGACAGTTCCTTGGTGGGGAACTCGCCCAGGTAGAGCGTGGCACTGGCCGGGCACTTGTACGCGGACAGGTCCAGGTCCTCGGCGGTGCACAGGTAGAGGTCGAGTACCGCCTTGAAGCGGATCTTCGCGGTGATCTTGCAGTCCCCGACGTGGACGATGGGGTTGCAGTTGTCCTTCTTGACGATCTCCGGGTCGCCGATCCGGTCCGTCCGCTGGACGACGTAGAACATGTCGCCGATCGAGGCACCGTTCTCGTCGACGACGGTTCCGGACTGGATCTGCCCGGCCTTGCCCGCCGCCTCGGCGCGCTCGGCGGCGTCCTGGGCCTCCTTGGCGTACTTCTCGGCGTCCTTGGCCGCCTGTTCGGCCTCGGTGGCGGCCGCGTCGGCGCGGTCGGCGGCGGCGCGGGCGTCCTTGGCGTCCTGTTCGGCCGCGGCGGCCGCGGAGCGCGCGGCGTCGGCGTCGAGTTCGGCGGCGTCGGCGGCGTCGCGGGCGTCCTTGGCCCAGCCCTCGGCACCGCCCGCGGCCTTGTCGGCGGCGGCGGCGTCGGCGGTGGCCTGTTCGTCGTAGTCGATGGTGCGCGACAGTGACGCGGCGGCAGCGGCGGCCGCCTTCGCGGCGTCGGCCGCGTAGCCGAGGGCGTCCTTGGCGTAGCCGCGGGCGTCGGCGGCGTACTGGGCCGCGTTGGCCGCGTGCTGGTAGGCCTCCTTGGCGTCGCCGGAGGCCTGGTCCGCGATGTTCTTCGCGGCCTGGGCCTCGGCGGCGGCGTTCTTGGCGTGGGCGTCGGCGACGGCCCGCTGCTGCTCGGCGATGGTCTTCGAGCCCTGCCCGGTCAGGACGACCAGGGCGGCGGCGGAGTCGGTGTCGACGTACGGGGAGCCCAGCTGGATCGCGTCGTTGGCGGGGTCGGCGACCTGTTCGGCGGCCTTTCCGGCGTCGACGGCGGCCTGGGCGGTGACATGGGCGTAGCCGGCCGACTTGGCGGAGGCCGCGAGCGCCGTCTTCGCCTCGGCGGCGGCGCCGTCCGCCTCGGTCTTCGCGTCCTTGGCGTGCCGGCCGGCCTCGTCGGCGAGCTTGACCGCGCTGCGGGCCTCGGCGGAGGCGTCCTTGGACGCCTTGATGGCGTCGGCCACCGCGCTGGTGGCGGTCCTGACCGCCGCGTCGGCCTTCAGCTTGTCGGCCTGGGCGGCGTCGGAGGCCGCGCGGGCGCGCTTGGCGGCGGCTTCGGCGCGCGTGGCGGCGGCGTCCGCGTCCGCGGCGGCCCGGGTGGCGGCGTCCGCCTCCGAACGGGCCCTGGTGGCCGCGGCCTCGGCGTCGCCGGCGGCCCTGTCCGCGTCGTTCGCGGCGGCGCGGGCGGCGTCCGCCGCGTCCCCGGCGTCCAGGGAGTCGGCGTAGGCGTCCTTGGCGTCGGCCTTGGCGCGGGCCGCGTCCGCCTTCTGCTCGGCGTCCCAGGCGTCGTCGCGCATCTCCTTGGCGTGGTCGCGGGCCTTCACCGCGTCGTCGCGCCGGTCCTGGGCGGTGTGCTCCGCCGCCTCGGCCCGGTCCTTGGCGTCCTTCGCCCTGGACGCCTCCGACTCGGCGTTCTTACGGTGCTGGGCGGCCTCGGCGCGCTTGGCGTCGGCCTTCTCCTTCTCCGCCTTGGCCGTCTTCTCCTGGGCCTCGGCGGTGAGCCGCTTGGCGTGGGCGTCGGCGGCGGCGCTCTTGGCGTCGCCCTCCGCCTTGAGCGCGACGGTGAGCTTGGCCTCGGCGGTCTCCTTGTCCTTCTTGGCGTTGTCGCGGTGGACCTTGGCCGCGTCGGCGGCGGCCTTGGCCTGCCACTCGGCGCGGGCGGCGGCCTCCTTGCGGAACTCGGCCTTCGACTGCGCGGCCTGCGCGAGCGCCCGCTGCGTGATGGTGGCGCTGTCCCCGGCGGAGGCGCGGGTGGCGGCCTCCGCCGTCTCCCCGGCCTTCTCCAGCGCGGTCAGTGCGGCCACCGCGCCCTTGGTCACCTGGTCCTTCTGCTGCCCGACGAGCAGACCGCGGCCGCGGGGGGCGCCGGCGGCGTCGGCCACGGCGTAGGCGGACTGCAGGGCGGTGTCGGAAGTGGTGGCGGCCTGCTGGGCGGTGGTGAGCTGGGCCTGGAGTACGCCCAGCTGCTTCTTCGCGGCGGTCTGCGCGGCGGTGACCCCGGCCTTGGCCTTGTCGAACTGCGCCTTGGGCGGGTAGGTGGCGGCGGTGTCCCCGGTGTGCGTCTTGGGGACGATCTTCAGCTTCTGCGCGCTGGAGCCGTTGCACGCCGACAGCACGGCGTCCTTGCCGTTGTCGAACGTGGGCAGGTGCAGGCACTTGCCGGTCGCCGCGTTGCGCAGCGGGCCGGTGCTGCGGACGTCGAACGTCCACTGCTGGGCCTTGCCGCTGCCGCAGTCCTTGATCTGGAGCTTCGTGCCGTCGGCACTGGCGCCGTTCAGCACTTCGAGGCACTTGAAGGCGTTGACGTTGACGAGGGTGCTGCCGCCGTCGTAGGTGCCCAGCACCTGCCACTGCTGGGAGGCGGCGCCGTTGCAGGCGGCGACCTCCACGGGCGTGCCGTTGGTCTTCGCGGCGCCCTGGACGTCCAGGCACTTGCCCGACGCGCCGGGGATCTGGATCTCCAGGCGCCCGTCACCGATCCAGCCGAGGCCGCCCGAGCTCCAGTAGTCCTGCCAGCGGGTGAGGCGGTCGGCGATCCACGACTGGCCGAGCAGGTCGGCCATGGTCTCGGCGCTCTTGGTGAGGGCCGTCGTGGCGGTCCGGTTGGCGTTGAGGATCTGGTCGCGCTGGGCGGCCTGGGAGGTGATCTCCTGCTGCCACTCCCGGGCGGCCACGTCCTCCGCCTGACGGAGTGTCTTGTTCGGGTCGATCGGGTCGCGCCACGCGCAGGTGGAGGAGCGGGTCTTCAGGTCCTCGACCGCGAGCCGGTACTCCACGCTGCCCGGCTCCGGCGCGGTGCGCGGCCAGCCGCCCGAGGCGAGGAAGAGACGGGCGTTGTCGGCACCCGCGTCCTCCAGGGCGAAGCCGTGCAGCCACTGGAACGCGTCGCGTTCGTTCAGGGCGCGGTTCCACTCGCTGCCGGGCAGGCTCGGGTCGGGGTCCTGGCCGTAGAGCGGGGTGCCGATGGCGTCGACGGCCTGGAGCGTCTTGGCGTCGGCCTCGGGGGTGGGGTCGTAGAAGTCGAACTTCTCGGTCCAGTCGGGGCCGCCCGCCCACTTGCCGAGGCCCGTCTGGTCGTAGAAGTCGTCGCCCTCGTGGACGCCGGGGACCCAGTGGAAGCCGGTCTCGGTGAAGCCCGCGGGGGTGTTGAGGCCGCTCAGCGGCTTCTCCCAGTCGGCCTCGTGGGCGATCAGGCGGTCCCAGTTGGCCTCGTACTTCGTGCGGTCCTGTTCGTACACCTGGCGCAGCGGGCCGTCGGACGAGTCCAGGTCGGCGAGTTGGCGCAGCTTCTCCGGGGTCTGGGCGAGGGCGTTCTGCGCGAAGGTGTACATGCCCGGTCCGCCGAGCCGCAGCGCGTCGCCCATGAGGCACTGGTCGAGGCGCAGTTGCTCGTCGTCCGTGGTCTCGTACCAGTCGTCCGGGCGGTCGCTGGCGTGGGTGCCGGCCAGCCTGGGCGCGAGGTCGGGCTGTACGCCGAGGGTGGCGAGGGCGGCCAGCACGCTCACGAGGAGGACGGGCCGTCCGAAGGGGACGCGGGCGAGCGGTCCGGTTCTTTTGACGGGGCCCGGTCTCGTACGTGATCTGCCGCGCGGTCTGAAGCGCAAGGGTCCCTCCCAGGACGTCGGAGCGGACCGCGGGAAGGAGCCGCCCGCGCGGGGCGGGGCCGTGCCGGAGGCGGGTGTGTGTTCCGCGCGCGACGTCGTCCGAACGCGCGCGGTGCCGTACCCGGTCCGGCCTTTCCGGCGACGTGGCGGGGTGCTCGCCGAGCACCGCCGCCTTCCCCCCTGAGGTCGCTGGATCGTGCGCCCGTCGACGGATTCGGCCGTTCCGCCCGGGCACGGCGACACCCTACGCACGGAGGGCCGGAAATCGTACGGACATACGAAGCCGGAACGGGCGGGTGCGGCGTGAACTCGTCTTGACCGGCTTCGTGACGGATGTGACCGGTGGGGCCCGGGGAGGCGGCCGGAGCTGTGTGTTTCCTGTGAAACGGCCCGGTGGGGCGGGTGTTCGGCGCCCCCGGTGATGTTGACCGGATTTCGCCCCGTGCGTGCGGCGCACCGCCGCGCTCCAACCTTCGTATGACCGTGGGAATTTCCGAATTCGGGCACGCTGCGCCTCTTTTGGGCCCGGTTCTGACCGTAGGCTGCCGCGCATGTGCGGAATCGTGGGATACGTGGGAGCGCGGTCGGCGCTCGAAGTCGTGATGGCGGGGCTGAAGCGGCTGGAGTACCGGGGGTACGACTCCGCCGGGGTCGCGGTGCTCGCGGACGGGGGGCTGGCGTCGGCCAAGCGGGCCGGGAAGCTGGTCAATCTGGAGAAGGAGCTGGCCGAGCGGCCGCTGCCCGCCGGGACGACCGGGATCGGGCACACCCGGTGGGCCACGCACGGCGGCCCGACCGACGCCAACGCCCACCCGCACCTCGACAACGCGGGCCGGGTCGCGGTCGTGCACAACGGCATCATCGAGAACTTCGCGGTGCTGCGCGCCGAACTCGCCGAGCGCGGACACGCGTTGGCGTCCGAGACGGACACCGAGGTCGTCGCGCACCTGCTCGCGGAGGAGTTCTCCACGACGGCCGACCTCGCCGAGGCGATGCGGCTGGTGTGCCGCCGTCTGGAGGGCGCCTTCACGCTGGTCGCCGTGCACGCGGACGCCCCGGACGTGGTCGTCGGCGCGCGCCGCAACTCCCCGCTGGTGGTGGGCGTCGGCGAGGGCGAGGCGTTCCTCGCCTCCGACGTCGCCGCGTTCATCGCGCACACCCGGGACGCGATCGAGCTGGGCCAGGACCAGGTGGTCGAGCTGCGCCGCGAGGGCGTGACGGTGACGGACTTCGACGGCTCCCCGGCCGAGGTCCGCGCGTACCACGTCGACTGGGACGCCTCCGCCGCCGAGAAGGACGGCTACGACTACTTCATGCTCAAGGAGATCGCCGAGCAGCCGAAGGCCGTCGCCGACACCCTCCTCGGCCGCGTGGACCCCTCCGGCTCGCTCACCCTGGACGAGGTGCGCATCGGCGCGGCCGAGCTGCGCGAGGTGGACAAGGTCGTCATCGTCGCCTGCGGTACGGCCTTCCACGCGGGGCTCATCGCCAAGTACGCCATCGAGCACTGGACCCGCATCCCCTGCGAGGTGGAGCTCGCGAGCGAGTTCCGCTACCGCGACCCGATCCTGGACGGGCGCTCCCTGGTCATCGCCATCTCGCAGTCCGGCGAGACCATGGACACCCTGATGGCGCTCCGGCACGCCCGCGAGCAGGGCTCCAAGGTGCTGGCCATCTGCAACACCAACGGCTCCACGATTCCGCGCGAGTCGGACGCGGTGCTCTACACCCACGCGGGACCCGAGGTCGCCGTCGCCTCCACCAAGGCGTTCCTGACCCAGCTCGTCGCCTGCTATCTCGTCGCGCTCTATCTCGGCCAGGTGCGCGGCACCAAGTGGGGCGACGAGATCCGCGCCGTCGTACGGGACCTGTCCCGGATCTCCGGCGAGGTCGAGCGGGTGCTGGAGACCATGGAGCCGGTACGGGAGCTGGCCCGCTCCCTGGCCGGCCACGACACGGTGCTCTTCCTCGGCCGTCACGTGGGCTACCCGGTCGCCCTCGAAGGCGCCCTCAAGCTCAAGGAACTCGCCTACATGCACGCCGAGGGCTTCGCGGCGGGCGAGCTGAAGCACGGTCCGATCGCGCTCATCGAGAAGGACCTCCCGGTCGTCGTGGTCGTCCCCTCACCGCGCGGCCGCTCCGTCCTGCACGACAAGATCGTCTCCAACATCCAGGAGATCCGCGCCCGCGGCGCCCGCACCATCGTCATCGCCGACGAGGACGACGACACGGTGACCCCCTACGCCGACCACCTCATCCGCATCCCCGCCACCCCCACCCTCCTCCAGCCCCTCGTCGCCACGGTCCCCCTCCAGGTCTTCGCCTGCGAACTGGCCGCCGCCCGCGGCAACGAGGTCGACCAGCCGAGGAACCTGGCGAAGTCGGTGACGGTGGAATAGCGGATACGCGATGCCGGGCCGGTCTCCCGAATCCGGCTCGGCAACAGGGCTCGGCAACACAGGGAAAAGGGGAACGTTTTTCCGGTCCCCGAAAGGATGAATGCGGCCTTGTAACCGGGACGTTGCCGCTCCCACTCCCGCACGATCGCGCACATGGTCACATCCACCCACGAGACCTCGCACCGGATCTTCCAGGATCATCCCGAGGTACTCGCCCCCGTCTTCCAGGCGCTGGGGCTGGAGCCGCCCGCCAAGGCGGAGATTGAGGCGATCACTCCGGATGCGACGGAGCTCAAGCCGCTGGAGCGTCGCGTCGACACGGTGCTGAAGGTCGTGCCGTCCGACGGTGACGCGTTTCTGCTCGCCATCGAGGCCCAGACGAAGCGGGCGCCGGACAAGGGTGTCAACTGGGCGTACTACGTCAGCTATCTGCACGCCAAGTTCGAACTGCCGGTGCTGCTCGTCGCCGTCTGCCGGCACCGTTCCACCGCGACCTGGGCCGCGGGCCCCTTCGAGTGCCGGGTCGGCCCCTGGGCGACCCAGGTCACGCGCCCCTTCGTACTGGGGCCCGACACGGTGCCCCGGATCACCGACGAGGCGATGGTGGCGCGTGAGCCCGCGCTGGCCACGTTTTCCGCCATTGTTCACAGCCAGAGCGAGCAGAGCGACGCCATACTGAATCTGATGGCTCGCGGAATGCGTTCGTTCGACAAAGCCACCGCCCTGTACTGGTCGGAACTTCTGGAAATCGGGCTGGAGAACACTCCGGCCCGGGACACGTGGAGGGAGTTGGAGAAGATGGTGGTCACGTTCTTTCCCGGCCGGGGGACGGTCTTCGAGGAGGCGTACCTGGACGGGAAGGCCAAGGGAGAGGCCGAGGGGAAGGCCAGGGGCGAGGCCGAGGGCGAGCTGGCCGGCAAGAAGCAGGCCGTGCTGCGGGTGCTGGAGGCGCGTGGGCTGGCCGTCTCCGACGACGTGCGTGAGCGGGTCGGCGCCTGCGCCGACTCCGAGGTGATCGACAGCTGGCTCGACCGCTCCGTCGCCGTCGAGCGGGTGGAGGATCTGTTCGACGGGGAGTGACCCGTAGGCTCCCCGCATGGGCATTGTCGGGGTCGGGATCGATGTGGCCGAGATCGAGCGGTTTCGGGTGGCGCTGGAGCGGACGCCGGGGCTGGCTGATCGGCTGTTCGTGGTGGGGGAGTTGTCGCTGCCCAGTGGGGAGCGGCGGGGGATCGCGTCGCTGGCGGCGCGGTTCGCGGCCAAGGAGGCGTTGGCCAAGGCGTTGGGGGCGCCGTCGGGGCTGCTGTGGGTGGACGCCGAGGTGTACGTCGAGGACAGCGGGCAGCCCCGGCTGCGGGTGCGGGGGACGGTGGCCGCCCGCGCGGCCGAGCTGGGGGTGAAGTCCTGGCACGTCTCCCTCAGCCATGACGCGGGCGTCGCCTCGGCCGTGGTGATCGCCGAGAACTGAGCCACGCGGGTGCGCGGGTGGGCGTGCGCGGGGCAGACTCGAAGACATGCGTACGGCGTACAGCGTGGAGACGGTACGGGCGGCCGAGCGGGCCCTGATGGCACGGCTGCCGGAGGGCACGCTCATGCGGCGGGCCGCGGCCGGGCTCGCCACGGCCTCGGCGGAGTTCCTGGGGCGGGTGCACGGCAGCCGGGTCGTGCTGCTCGTCGGCAGCGGCGACAACGGCGGCGACGCGCTGTACGCCGGGGCCCGGCTGGCCCGGCGCGGCGCGGGCGTCACCGCCGTCCTCCTCTCACCCGAGCGGGCGCACGCGGGCGGACTCCAGGCGCTGCGCAGGGCGGGCGGCACCGCCGTCACCGACCCCGGGGACGCCGTCAGGGCAGTCGAGCGCGCCGGGCTCGTCCTGGACGGCATCGTCGGGATCGGCGGCAAGGGCGGACTGCGCCCCGACGCGGCCCGGCTGGCCGAGGCCGCCGAGCGCTCGCGGGCCGGGATCGTCGCCGTCGACCTGCCCAGCGGGGTGGACGCGGACACCGGCGAGGTGCGCGGCGCTGCGGTGCGGGCCGATCTGACGGTCACCTTCGGCGCGTACAAGCCCGGCCTGCTGATCGACCCCGGGCACGAGTACGCCGGAGCGGTCCGCCTCGTCGGGATCGGGCTCGAACTGCCGCCGGACCCCGCCGTGGAGGCCCTCCAGCACGCGGACGTGGCCCGGCTGCTGCCGGTGCCCTCGGCGGAGAGCGACAAGTACCGGCGCGGGGTGCTCGGCGTCGCCGCCGGCTCCGCGCGCTACCCGGGCGCGGCCGTGCTCGCCGTCTCCGGCGCGCTGCGCGGCGGTGCGGGGGCCGTACGGTACGTCGGTCCGGCCGGGGACGCGGTGATCGCCCGGTTCCCCGAGACGCTCGTCTCCGACCAGGGCCCCGACCACGCGGGCCGCGTCCAGGCCTGGGTGACCGGACCCGGCGCCGGGGACGACGCGGCCACCGTCGCCAAGGTGCTCGGCACGGACGTACCGGTCCTGCTCGACGCCGACGGGCTCCGGCTCGCCGACCGCGACACCGTACGCGGGCGCACCGCACCGACCCTGATGACCCCTCACGCGGGCGAGGCCGCCGCCCTGCTGGGCGTACGCCGCGAGGAGGTCGAGGCGAACCGTCTCGCCTCGGTGCGCGAGCTGGCGGCCGTCTACCGGGCGACGGTGCTGCTCAAGGGCTCCACCACGCTGATCGCCGCCCCCGACGGCGGCCCCGTACGGGTCAACCCCACCGGCACCGCCTGGCTCGCCACGGCCGGCAGCGGCGACGTGCTCTCCGGCCTCACCGGCTCGCTGCTCGCCTCCGGGCTCACCCCGCTGGACGCGGGCAGCGTGGGCGCGTATCTGCACGGCCTGGCCGGACGGTTCGCCTCCCGGGGCGCCCCGATCGTCGCCATGGACATCTCCGACCGGCTGCCGGAGGCATGGCGGGACGTACGGCGGGAGCTGGACTGGGACTGAGCCCGCCGACAGACCGTACGGGCCCCGGACCAGCGGACTCGCGCGCCCGGGACGGGACCGCCGAGGAGTGCTTCCGGGGGCCGGGCGGGGCCTCTGAGAGACTGGGGGCGCCATGAACGAGACAGCAGCTGTGCCGACGGCGCCCCTGCGCGCCCGCGCCGAGATCGACCTGGGTGCCCTGCGCGCCAACGTACGGGCGTTGCGCGCCCGGTTGAAGGGCGGCGCCGCCCTGATGGCCGTCGTCAAGTCGGACGCCTACGGCCACGGCGCGGTCCCCTGCGCCCGCGCCGCCCTCGACGCCGGGGCCACCTGGCTCGGCACCGCCACGCCCGAGGAGGCCCTCGCACTGCGCGCGGCCGGGCTGCCGGGCCGGATCATGTGCTGGCTCTGGGTGCCCGGCGGCCCCTGGCGCGAGGCCATCGAGGCCGGCCTCGACGTCTCCGTCAGCGGCATGTGGGCGCTGCGCGAGGTCACCGACGCCGCCCGCGCGGCGGGCCGCAGGGCGCGCGTACAGCTCAAGGCCGACACCGGCCTCGGCCGCAACGGCTGCCAGCCCGGCGACTGGCCCGAGCTGGTCGCCGAGGCGCTGAAGGCCGAGTCGGAGGGGCTGATCGAGGTCACCGGGCTGTGGTCCCACTTCGCCTGCGCCGACGAGCCGGGCCACCCCTCCATCACCGCCCAGCTCGACCGCTTCCGCGAGATGACCGCCTACGCCGAGGAGCGGGGCCTGCGCCCCGAGGTGCGGCACATCGCCAACTCCCCGGCCACGCTGACCCTTCCGGAGACCCACTTCGACCTGGTGCGCACCGGCATCGCGATGTACGGCGTCTCGCCGAGCCCCGAACTGGGCACCCCGGCCGACTTCGGACTGCGCCCGGTGATGACGCTGCGCGCCTCCCTCGCCCTGGTCAAGCGGGTGCCCGGCGGCCACGGCGTCAGCTACGGCCACCACTACACCACCCCCGGCGAGACCACCCTCGGCCTCGTCCCGGTCGGCTACGCGGACGGCATCCCCCGGCACGCCTCGGGCACCGGACCCGTGCTGGTGGACGGCAAGTGGCGCACGGTCGCGGGCCGGGTCGCGATGGACCAGTTCGTGGTCGACCTCGGCGGCGACGAGCCCGCGCCGGGCACGGGCGCGGTGCTGTTCGGCCCCGGCGACGCGGGCGAGCCCACCGCCGAGGACTGGGCACAGGCGTGCGGGACGATCGCGTACGAGATCGTCACCCGCATCGGCACCCGCGTGCCCCGCGTCCATCTGAACGGGGAAGAAGAGGGGTAACCACCCCGGCGGGCCGGGCAGTTGAGGCCCGTGGCCCCCTGGGTGAGTCATGTCCCCGTTTTCTGCGTTTTTACGAACATGAGTACGGCGAAGGTCTGAGCACGGCGGTACGGCGAGGAGGAGCGGTACGTGAGCGAGAGCAGTGCGGAGCGCGTGGCCGGGGCCGTCGCCGCGGTCGCCGCCGCCGGGGAGGGAGCGGGCTGGCGCCGGGCGACCGGTCTCGCCGGGGCCGCGATAGGCGTCCTGGCCGCCGGCGCGGCCGCCGGAGTGGCCATCGAGCGCATGACCGTCGGGCGCGGGATGCGCCGCAAGGCCCAGCTCGCCCTGGACTCGGCCGGCCCCTACGGCACCCTGCGCGGCACCCCCGGCAAGGCGGTCGCCGACGACGGCACCGAGCTGTACTACGAGGTCGACGACATCGACCCCGACCCGGGCCCGAACGTCTCCCCGCGCCGCCGCCGGCTCTTCGGCCGCAAGGCGCCCGCGCCCGTGACCGTCGTCTTCTGCCACGGCTACTGCCTCGGCCAGGACTCCTGGCACTTCCAGCGGGCCGCCCTGCGCGGCGTCGTGCGCACCGTCCACTGGGACCAGCGCAGCCACGGCCGCTCCGGGCGGGGCGTGGCCCAGACCCGCGACGGCGTGCCCGTCACCATCGACCAGCTCGGCCGTGATCTGAAGGCGGTCCTCGACGCGGCCGTGCCCGAGGGCCCCATCGTGCTCGTCGGCCACTCCATGGGCGGCATGACGGTGATGGCGCTGGCCGCCCAGTTCCCCGAGCTGATCCGGGACCGTGTCGTCGCCACCGCGTTCGTCGGCACCTCCTCCGGGCGGCTCGGTGAGGTCAACTTCGGCCTCCCGCTGGCCGGCGTCAACGCCGTGCGCCGCGTCCTGCCGGGCGTGCTCAAGGCGCTCGGGCAGCAGGCGGAGCTGGTGGAGAAGGGGCGCCGGGCCACCGCCGAGCTGTTCGCCGGGGTGATCAAGCGGTACTCCTTCGCGGGGCGGGACATCGACCCGGCCATCGCGCGGTTCGCGGAGCGGATGATCGAGTCCACGCCCATCGACGTGGTCGCGGAGTTCTACCCGGCCTTCACCGACCACGACAAGACCGAGGCGCTGGCCGCCTTCCGGGACCTGCCGGTGCTCGTGCTCGCCGGGGTACGCGACCTGGTGACGCCGAGCGAGCACAGCGAGGCGATAGCGGACCTGCTGCCGGAGGCCGAGCTGGTGCTCGTGCCGGACGCCGGGCACCTGGTGATGCTGGAGCACCCCGAGGCGGTCATGGACCGCCTCGGGGATTTGCTCGCCCGCGTTGGGGTGGTACCGACTACGGCTACCGTTGTCGGCTGTGACTCCGCCTCCTCCTGAGAGGTGGCTTCCAGCCTTCCGGCTGCGGTCCAGCCCGGACCGATCCCTCACGGGACGTGGCCAGTGTACTACTGCAAGTGAGTGATGATGGAAGAATCAGCAGCACCGCACAGCCCGGCTGAGATCCGGCTCACCGTCACCTCCCCCGAGCAGATGCGCCGGCTCGGCCTCCGCCTGGCCGGGCTGCTGCGCGCGGGCGACCTCGTGATGCTCTCCGGCGAGCTGGGCGCGGGCAAGACGACGCTGACCCGGGGGCTCGGCGAGGGGCTCGGGGTGCGCGGCGCGGTCACCTCGCCGACCTTCGTCATCGCGCGGGTCCACCCCTCCCTGGTGGACGGCCCGCCGCTGGTCCACGTCGACGCCTACCGGCTCTCCGGCGGGCTCGACGAGATGGAGGACCTCGACCTCGACGTGTCGCTGCCCGAGTCGGTGATCGTCGTGGAGTGGGGCGAGGGCAAGGTCGAGGAGCTGACCGACGACCGCCTGGAGGTCCTGATCGACCGCGCGACCGGGGACACCACCGACGAGGTACGGCACGTGAGGGTGAGCGGGCTCGGCAAGCGGTGGACGGAGACGGACCTGGGGGTACTGGGGGCGCTGGAGGGCTGAGGGGCCGGGGGTGCCGACGGGGCGCGTGCGCGGGGAGAGGCGCGGGCCCGCGTCCACATCCCGACATGCTGTCGGGATCGTATTGCGCGGGACGTACCGGGCGTGGTCACATGGTATCCAGCCCGTGGTTAGGCATACCTAACCACACCCGCCCCCGCAGCTCAGGAGGCGCCATGTCCGCTCCACGTCCCACGGCCCGGCCCGAGCGGCCGGGGCGCGCCCAGGTGACCCCGCAGGTGTCGATGCGCGACCTGCTGGCCTCGTGCGCGGCGGCGAAAGCGGTCTCCACCCCGCCTCCCGCCCCGGACCCGGCCGAGCACACCCCGGACCACCGCGAGGCGGCGTAAACCCGCGGACGTGCGCGAGGCGGCGTAAACCCGCGGACGTCAGCGGATCACCATCACCGGCACGCCGATCGTGGCGAACCGCCACATGGCGTCGCCGTCCGGCCGGGTCTCGCGGATGCCGCCGGTCCTCACCGAGCCGGTGTCCGTGGCCGTGTCCGCCGGATCGTCGTCGGTGGCGGCGCTGAAGCCGATCGTCACGCCGTTGCGCGTGGCGAAGCGGACCACGTGCTCGACGAGTACGCCGTCGGTGCCGGTGATCTGCTTGGAGCGCGAGGTGACCCAGTAGGCGCCGAGGCGCGGGTCCACCTGGCCGGGGCGCACCTTGAAGGTGCGCTGTACGCGGCCGTGGTCGTCCACCAGCCAGACCCGGTCGTCGTCCACCGAGTACACGACCCGCTCGCCCTTGCCCGAGTCGCGTGGCAGGGCGGTCGGGTGGCGGCTGTCGCGCGGGGCCTTGGCGGCGGGGGCGGGGGAGGTGCTCGCCTTGACGCGGGCCAGGCCCGGCGGGACGGTGGCCTGCGCCTGCCAGGCGAGGAGGGCGACGGTGCCGAGAGCGGCCGCGGTGAGACCGGCCACGATTCCCGAGCTGGTGCCTGCCACGTGGGACCACCTTCGCTTCGTGCCCATATGTCGTACTTCATACAGACCGTAGCAGCCGGTGACCGTCCGTCCCGGGCGGGCGTGCGCGAGCCGTGGGCGCCGTAGGCTGTTCGCGTGCTCTTGCTCGCTCTGGATACCGCCACCCCCGCCGTCACCGTCGCGCTGCACGACGGCACGGACGTCGTCGCCTCGTCCGGCCAGGTGGACGCGCGCCGCCACGGGGAGCTGCTGCTGCCCGCCGTCGACCGCGTGCTCGCCGCCGCCGGGGTCAAGCTCGACGCCGTCACCGGCATCGTCGTCGGCACCGGACCCGGCCCGTACACGGGCCTGCGCGTCGGTCTGATGACCGCCGACACCTTCGGTCTCGCGCTCGGCGTCCCCGTGTACGGCGTCTGCACCCTGGACGGCCTCGCCTACGCCGCCGACATCGAGAAGGGCCCCTTCGTGGTGGCCACCGACGCCCGGCGCAAAGAGGTGTACTGGGCGACGTACGCCGACTCGCGCACCCGGCTCACCGGCCCCGCCGTGGACCGCCCGGCCGACATCGCGGAGCGGGTCGCGGGCCTGCCCGCCGTCGGCGCCGGCGCGCTGCTCTACCCGGACACCTTCCCCCAGGCCCACGAGCCGGAGCACGTCTCCGCCGCCGCGCTCGCCTCCCTGGCCGCCGAGAAGCTGGCCAGGGGCGAGGAGCTGGAGGAGCCCCGGCCGCTGTATCTGCGCCGGCCCGACGCGCAGGTGCCGAAGAACTACAAGGTGGTCACCCCGAAGTGACCGCTGAGCTGCGCGAGATGCGCTGGTGGGACATCGACCGGGTCCTGGAGCTGGAGAAGGACCTCTTCCCCGAGGACGCCTGGTCGCGGGGCATGTTCTGGTCCGAGCTGGCCCACTCCCGGGGCCCGGAGGCGACCCGGCGCTATCTGGTCGCCGTCGCGCCGGACGGCCGGATCGTCGGGTACGCGGGCCTCGCCGCCTCCGGTGACCTCGGTGACGTGCAGACCATCGCCGTCGCCCGCGACCAGCAGGGCACCGGCCTCGGCGCCCGGCTGCTGACCGAGCTGCTGCGGGCCGCGACCACCTTCGAGTGCGCCGAGGTGATGCTGGAGTGCCGGGTGGACAACACCCGTGCCCAGAAGCTCTACGAGCGCTTCGGCTTCGCCCCGATCGGCTTCCGGCGCGGCTACTACCAGCCGGGCAACGTGGACGCCCTGGTGATGCGCCTGACCGACCCCTCTTCCTCCCTGGAAGACGTACAAGGAACCGAGCAAGGAACCGAGATCAATGGCTGACGAACCGCTCGTCCTCGGCATCGAGACCTCCTGCGACGAGACCGGCGTCGGCATCGTCCGCGGCACGACCCTGCTCGCGGACGCCGTCGCCTCCAGCGTCGACGAGCACGCCCGCTTCGGCGGTGTCGTCCCCGAGGTCGCCTCGCGCGCCCACCTGGAGGCGATGGTCCCGACCATCGACCGCGCGCTGAAGGAGGCGGGCATCACCGCCCGCGAC
Organism: Streptomyces sp. NPDC005435; assembly: GCF_040703155.1. NCBI lineage: Bacteria > Bacillati > Actinomycetota > Actinomycetes > Kitasatosporales > Streptomycetaceae > Streptomyces > Streptomyces sp. NPDC005435. The sequence goes on along the minus strand of NZ_JBEXEQ010000019.1, from coordinate 60,767 downwards.
CTCGACGGCATCGCGGTCACCGCAGGGCCCGGCCTCGCGGGCGCCCTCCTGGTCGGCGTCTCGGCCGCCAAGGCGTACGCCTACGCCCTCGGCAAGCCGCTGTACGGCGTCAACCACCTCGCCTCGCACATCTGCGTGGACCAGCTGGAGCACGGCCCGCTGCCCGAGCCGACCATGGCGCTGCTGGTCTCCGGCGGCCACTCCTCGCTGCTGCTGTCCTCGGACATCACCTCCGACGTCCGGCCGATGGGCGCCACCATCGACGACGCGGCCGGCGAGGCCTTCGACAAGATCGCCCGCGTGCTGAACCTGGGCTTCCCCGGCGGCCCGGTCATCGACCGCTACGCCCGCGAGGGCGACCCGACGGCCATCGCCTTCCCGCGCGGCCTGACCGGTCCGCGCGACCCCGCCTACGACTTCTCCTTCTCCGGCCTGAAGACCGCCGTGGCCCGCTGGATCGAGGCCAAGCGCGCGGCCGGCGAGGAGGTGCCCGTCCGTGACGTGGCCGCCTCCTTCCAGGAGGCCGTGGTGGACGTGCTGACCCGCAAGGCCGTGCGCGCCTGCAAGGACGAGGGCGTCGACCACCTCATGATCGGCGGCGGTGTCGCGGCCAACTCCCGGCTGCGGGCGCTGGCCCAGGAGCGCTGCGAGGCGGCCGGCATCCGGCTGCGCGTGCCGCGTCCCAAGCTGTGCACGGACAACGGCGCGATGGTCGCCGCGCTCGGCGCCGAGATGGTCGCCCGCAACCGGGCCGCCTCCGACTGGGACCTGTCCGCCGACTCCTCCCTGCCGGTGACCGACCCGCACGTGCCGGGTACCGGGCACAGCCATGACCACGACCACGTCCACGAGGTCAGCAAGGAGAACCTGTACTCGTGAGCGTCGCCCTGATGTGGGAGGCGAAGGCCGCCGGGGGCCGGGGCGCCGACCTGCTCGCCTGGGCCCGCGCCCAGGAGCTGCCCGCCGCGCCGCTGCGCCGGGAGACGTTCCGGGCGCCGGGGGAGCGGGTGCTGGTCATCACGTGGTGGGACGCGGACTTCGACGCGGACGTGCCGGAACTGCCCGAACCGGAGGCGGGGTTGATCTCACGCCCTGTGCACCGGTGGCGGTTCGAGCCGGTCGGGAACTGATCTCGCCGAGGGTGCGGTCGGGGCTGGCGCTCGGCGGTGATCTTTGGCTATGATCATCACAGAGCGAACGGGCCGGAACAACAACTCCGGTCAGAACGCCAGGCGTTGGTGGTCCAAGGAAAGACGCCCCGCTTCCTGCGGGGAAATGCAGGTGCAAGGCCTGCCCGGCGCTCAGATCAGAAGGCGCCCCGGTTTCGACCGGGGCGCCTTCGCCGTTCCCGGCTCACCCGGCGGGTGTCACCGCCGTCTCGCAGCGCAGGACCCGCTCCGGGCCCACCTCGCGCACCGGCCCGGTCAGTGTCAGGTGCGCGGTGTGCCGTACCTCGGTGCTCGACGGGCCCAACCGCAGCTCCAGCGCCCCGGGTTCGACGATCCGGACACCCGCGCGGCCGGTGAAGGACGCCAGGTCGGCGTGGAACCGGAAGCTCACCCGGGCCGCCTCGCCCGGCCCCAACTCCAGCCGCCGGTACCCGATCAGCCGCACATCCGGCCGGGTCACCGAGGCCACCGGGTCGTGCAGATAGAGCTGCACCACCTCCGCGCCCGCCCGCTCCCCGGTGTTGCGCACGGTCAGCGAGAGGTCGTACGAGCCGTCGGTGCCGGTCTCGACGGGCCCGGTTCCGCCGAACTCCCCCCAGGAGAACGAGGTGTACGACAGTCCGTGCCCGAACGGGAAGAGGGGTGTGGGGTCCAGGGCGCTGACCTCGCCGGCCAGGCCCAGCGGTGGCTGGAGGTAGGTCCAGGGCTGGCCGCCGGGGTCGCGCGGGACGCTCAGCGGGAGGCGCCCGGAGGGGTCGACCCGGCCCGAGAGCACTCCGGCGACCGCCGGGCCGCCCTCCTTGCCGGGGAAGAACGCCTGCACCACCGCCCCGAGTCGACCGTCCCAGCGGCCCAGGGCGTACGGGCGTCCGGTGAGCAGGACCAGGACGACCGGGGTGCCGGTGGCGACCAGCGCGTCCAGCAACCCGGCCTGTACGCCCGGGAGTTCCAGGCCGGCCACATCGCACCCCTCGCCCGAGGTGCCCCGCCCGAACAGGCCCGCCCGGTCGCCGAGCACCGCCACGCACACGTCGGCGTCCGCCGCGAGGGCGACCGCTTCCGCGAAGCCGGAGGTGTCCGGGTCCGAGACCCCGCAGCCCTCGGCGAACTTGACCGCCGCGTCCGGGAGTTCGGCGCGCAGGGAGTCCAGCACGGTCGGGATCTCGATGCCCAGTGGCACGTCCGGGTGGTGGGGGAGGACGTGGGAGGGGAAGGAGTAGCAGCCGAGCATCGCGAGCGGGTCGGCGGCGCGGGGGCCCACCACCGCGATCCGGGCGGCGGGGGAGAGGGGGAGCAGCCCGTCCGGGTTGGCGAGCAGGATCACCGACTCCTCCGCGAGACGGCGGGCCAAGGCGCGGTTCCCGGGCGGGTCCAGGTCCACCGGGCCCTCGGGTTCCGGGGTGAAGTCCTCGTCCAGCAGGCCCAGTTCGCACTTCTGGAGCAGCACGCGGCGGGCGGCGCGGTCCACCAGGGACTCGGGGACCTCCCCGGACCGTACCGCCGCGACCAGGTCCGTGCCGTAGCAGTCCACGGTGGGCAGCTCGACGTCGATCCCGGCGGCGAGCGCGAGTTGGGCCGCCTGGGTCTTCGTGGCGGCCACCCGGTGCAGGGTGCGCAGGAAGCCGACGGCGAAGTAGTCCGCGACCACCGTGCCGGTGAAGCCCCACTCCTCGCGCAGCAGCCGGGTGAGCAGCTCCGGGTCGGCCGAGGCCGGGACGCCGTCCGTCTCGGTGTACGCGGCCATCACCGAACGCGCTCCGCCCTCGCGCAGCGCCATCTCGAACGGGGGCAGTACGACATCCGCCAGCTCGCGGACGCCCGCCCGCACCGGCGCCAGATTGCGGGCGCCCGCCGAGCCCGCGTACCCGGCGAAGTGCTTCAGGGTGGCGACCACCCCGGCCGACTCCAGGCCCCGTACATAGGCCGCGCCGACCGTGCCGACCAGGTACGGGTCCTCCCCGATGGTCTCCTCCACCCGGCCCCAGCGCAGATCGCGCGCCACGTCCAGGACCGGGGCGAGCCCCTGGTGGACGCCGACCGAGCGCAGGTCGGCGCCGATCCGGCGGCCCATCTCCTCGACCAGCTCCGGGTCGAAGGAGGCACCCCAGGCGGGCGGCACGGGGTACGCGGTCGCGCCCCAGGCGGTGAAGCCGGCCAGGCACTCCTCGTGGGCCAGGGCGGGGATGCCGAAGCGGCCCGCGGCGGCGATACGGCGCTGAGCGGCGGCGAGCGCACGGGCACCCGCCGCCGCGTCCACGGGGGCGGTGCCGAAGGAGCGCGTCAGCTGGCCGAGGCCGTGCGCGATCAGCCCGTCCCAGTCCGTCACCTCGCTCATCTCGCCCTGCAGCGGCGCGACTTCACCGCCTTCCGCGCCCACCCAGACGCCGTACAGCTGGGCCGTCTTCTCCTCCAGGGTCATCCGGGACAGCAGGTCGGCGACGCGGTCGGCGGCGGGCAGGGCGGGGTCGCGCCAGGGGGCGGTGGTCATGGAGCTCCTGTCGGGGGTGTCGTACGAGAGCGGAGGCGGGGCGGGCGGAGGCGGGAGGAGCGAAGGCGGGACAGGCGGGGCGGGCGGAGGCGGGGCGGGCGGGATCACTTGCCGCCCACGCCCATCAGGCCGCCGACCAGCGCGCGCCGGGCCACCAGGTAGACGGCGAACACCGGGATGCCGGAGAGGACGACGGAGGCGAGCAGCGCGGGGATGTTCACGCCGAACTGGCCGACGTAGGTGAACAGGCCCAGGGTGAGGACGCGGGGGCCGTCGGACTGGGTGAAGATCAGGGGGAAGAGGAGGCCGTTCCAGGCCTGGAGCGCCGCGTAGACGACGACGGTGCCGATGCCGCCCCTGGCCAGCGGGATGACCAGCTGGAAGAGCATCCGCGCCGGGGAGGCGCCGTCCAGGGCCATCGCCTCGTACAGCTCCTCGGAGATGTCGCGCAGGGTGCCGGTGAGGACCAGCACCGAGACCGGCATCGCGAAGGCGGCGGTGGGCAGGATCACCGCGAGCAGGCTGTCGTACAGGTTCAGCTTGGTGATCATCAGATAGAGCGGGACCACCACGGCCTGCGCGGGGATGGCCACGCCGAGCAGGAACAGCCGGAAGGCGGCGCCCGACCAGAAGCCCCGGGTGCGGACGGCGACGTACGCCAGCGGCACGCACAGGACCACGACGATGCCCACGACGGCCGCCGCCACCAGCACGGTGTTGGCGAGGAAGTGGCCGAAGCCGTTGTGCAGGACGGTGTCGTAGTTGGCCAGGGTCGGACGGCCGGGCGGGCGCAGGGCGTTGTGGCCGAGGGCCTCGTCCTGGCCGGTCAGGGACAGCGAGATCATCGCGTAGACCGGGACGATGACGACGGCCAGCCAGATCAGCGAGCCGAGGCCGGCCAGCGGGTCGGCGCGCCGGGTCCAACGGCGGCGCGGAGGAAGGGGGTTCGCAGGCGCGGGGGACTTCGCCGGCGGGGTGAGGGTGTCAGGGGCCACGGCGTCACATCCCTTCCCGGGTGCTGCGCATCGCGCCGAAGCCGGACAGCCGGATCAGCAGCAGGGACAGCGCGGTGGCGGCCACCACGAGGAAGGTCGCGACGGCGCTGGCGTAGCCGAAGTCGTAGCTCTTGAAGCCCGCTTCGTACATCAGGTACGGCAGGATCGCGGTGTCCGTGCCGGGGCCGCCCTGGGTGAGGATGAGGACGGTCTCGAAGTACGTCAGCGAGCCGACGATCATCAACACGCTGGAAGTCGTCGCGGTGTTGCGCAGCTGGGGCAGGGTGATGGAGACGAACCGGCGCAGCCGGCCGGCGCCGTCGATCGCGGCCGCCTGGTAGAGCACGTCGGGGATCTGCCGTGCGCCGCCCTGGTAGATCATCGTGTGGAACGGGATGAACTGCCAGCCGCCGACGAAGACCAGCGCGAGGAACGCGCCCGAGGTCGTGCCGAGCGTATCGCCGCGCACGATGCCGAAGTTGGGGTCGAGCAGCGCGTAGAAGAGCAGCGAGATCGCCGTCGAGGACAGCAGGAACGGCACGAAGAAGACGGCCGACAGGATCGCCCGGTTGCGCTGCCGTCCCGCCGCCCAGACGCCGAGCAGCAGGGACGCGACCGTCTGGAAGGCCCAACTGGCCACCGTCAGCAGGACGGTGGCGGTCAGGGACTGGGTCAGCCGGTCGTCGTCGATGAGCTTGTGCCAGTTGGCCAGGCCGGCCGGGCGGGGGTCGCCCAGGCCGTTCCAGGTGGTGAAGGACAGACAGAGGGCGAGGACCATGGGGAGGAGGGCGAAGAAGCCGAAGAACAGTACGGCGGGCAGGGCCCAGGAGGGGTGGGGACGTCCGGCGCGTACGGCTTTCGATGGGTCTGCCGTGGCGCTCACTTCAGCTCCTTGAGCGCCGACACGAACCGCTCCGGCGAGGACTTGCCCACGAAGAGCTTGTTGACCTCGGTGAGCATCGGGGTGGCCGCGTTCGGGTCGACCGCCTGGTCCCAGCTGAGGGTGAAGGCGGGTGCGTTCTGGACCAGTTGGTACTGGAAGCGGGCGAACTCCGGGTTGGGGGAGGCGTCCAGGAGGTCGGCGGCGTTGGAGGTGGCCGGGATGTCGCCGTTGGCGATCAGGGCCTTGGCGTAGCGCTCGGAGGCGCAGTCGCGGAGGAAGGCGAGGGCCGCGTCCTTGTTGCCTGTACGGGCGTTCACCGACCAGTAGTTGGTGGGGTTGCCGACCACGTTGCGGATGTCGCCCGCGCCGCCCTCGAACTCCGGGAAGGGGCACCAGCCGAGGTCCTTCTTGGCGAAGTCGGGGAACTTGCCGAGCTGGGTGGAGTACTCCCACGAGCCCATCAGATGCATCGCCGCCTTGCCCTTGGCGAAGGCGGCGGGGGCACCGCCGTTGGTGTACGCCACCGAGCTGTAGCCCTTGCCGAAGGCGCCGTCGTCGATGAGTGCGCGCACGGTCCGGGCGGCCTTGAGGACGGCGGGGTCGCCCCACGCGGCCGCGTCGCCGTTCTTGATCCGGTCGAAGACCTTCGGGCCGCCGATGCGGTCCACCAGGTACTCCAGCCACATGAGTTCGGGCCAGATGTCGGCGCCGCCGAGGGCGAAGGGGGTGATCCCGGCCTTCTTCAACTTGGCGTTGTTGTCGAGGAGTTGGTCCCAGGTGGTGGGCGGCTTCAGCTTGTGCTCGGTGAACAGGCTCTTGTTGTAGAAGAGGATCACCGGCTGCATGCCGCGCATCGGGATGCCGTACTCGCGGCCGCCGAGCGCGCCCGCGGCGAGGACGGAGGGCAGGAAGCCGTTCTTGAGCACCGGGTCGGAGGCGATGGTGCCGGTCAGGTCGAGGAGCTGGTGGGCCTCCTCGTACGCCTTGATGGAGCCGCCGCCCCAGTTGAAGAACACGTCGGGGGCGTTGGGCGAGCCCATCGCGGTGCGCAGCTTGGCGGGGTACTCCGCGCTCGGCACCTTCTCCAGACGGACCCGGCCCTTGGTCTCGCGGGCCGCGGCCGAGGAGTTGAACCGCGACACCGCCGCGGCCTGCACCTTCGCGGCGTCGTCGCCGTACACGAACGCCGTGAGCGTGCCGTCCGCGCCGGAGCCGCCGCCGGAACCGCAGGCGGTGAGCCCGGCGGCGAGAGCGGTGGCGCCGCCGGCGCCGAGCAGCCAGCGTCTGCTGTAGGTCTCCATGAACGGGCACCCCTCACGGATCGTTCGCGGATGGCTCCGCGCGCCTCTTCGAATGTTTCGAAAGTCAACTCGAATGTTCCGGGAACGTAAGACGCCGGACGGAGCCCGTCAAGAGGTCGCGCAGAGATACGATCGCGGCCATGAAGCCGACGAAGAACGGAACGGCGCAGAGCGCCACGCTCGCCGAGATCGCCCGGGAGGCGGGGGTGTCGGCTCCGACTGTTTCGAAGGTGCTCAACGGGCGTGCCGACGTCGCCGCCGCCACCCGCGCCCGGGTCGAGGAGCTGCTGCGCGCCCACGGCTACCGCCGCAGACGGGCCGAGGCCACGCGCTCGCCGCTGATCGACCTCGTCTTCCACGAGCTGGAGAGCGCCTGGGCGATGGAGGTCATCCGGGGCGTGGAGAACGTGGCCCGGGAGGCGGGGCTGAGCGTGGTGCTCTCCGAGAGCGCCGGGCGGCTCACCCCGGGGCGCACCTGGGCCGACCAGGTGGCGGGCCGCCGCCCGCACGGCGTGATCCTGGTCCTGTCGGACCTCGACGACGCCCAGCGCGCCCTGCTGACCAGCCGCCGCATCCCCTTCGTGGTCCTCGATCCGGCGGGCGACCCGGGGGCCGACGTGCCCTCCATCGGCGCCACCAACTGGCAGGGCGGCCTCGCCGCGACCCGGCACCTGATCGACCTCGGCCACACCCGGATCGGCGCCATCAGCGGACCCTCCCGCATGATGTGCAGCCGCGCCCGCCTCGACGGCTACCGCGCCGCGCTGGAGACGGCGGGCCTGCCCGTCGACCCCGCCCTCATCAAGGCCGGCGACTTCCACCACGACTCCGGCCGCCGCCTCGGCCTGGAACTCCTGCGCTCCCCCGACCGCCCCACCGCCGTCTTCGCCGGCAACGACCTCCAGGCCCTCGGCCTCTACGAAGCCGCCCGCGAACTCGGCCTCCGCATCCCCGAGGACCTCAGCGTCGTCGGCTTCGACGACCTCCCCGTGGCCCGCTGGGTAGGCCCCCCGCTCACCACGATCCGCCAGCCCCTGACCGAAATGGCCGAAGCCGCAGCCCGCCTGGTCCTCGCCCTCGCCCCCACCCCCACCACCTCGTCCTCCACCCGCGTGGAACTGGCGACGAGCCTGGTGGTGCGGGCGAGTACGGGGGCGGCGCCGGCGTGAGGGCCTCTGAAGCCCTCGCGCCTGAAGTCCTTGCGTCTGAAGCCGTTACGCCGCCGGATGCCCGATCAGCATCGTCGGGGCGCCCGCCACCCGGGTCAGGAACACCGTCGCCGAGTGGGGGCCTTGCGGCTTGACCTTGCGGCGGAGTTCTTCCGGTTCGACGGCTGAGCCGCGCTTCTTGACGGTGAGGGTGCCGACCTGGCGTTCGCGGAGGAGGGCTTTCAATTTCTTGAGGTTGAAGGGGAGTTGGTCGGTGATCTCGTAGGCGGTGGCGTAGGGGGTGGGGTGGAGGGTGTCGGAGGTGATGTAGGCGATGGTCTCGTCCAGGAGGCCGCCATCCAGGTCCTCGGCGACCTCGGCGACCAGGTGGGCGCGGATGACGGCGCCGTCGGGCTCGTAGAGGTAGCGGCCGACCGGGCGGACCGCCGGGTCGGGCAGGCCGCGGCCGAGCAGGGTGCGGGGGCCCGGGAGCAGGGTGGCGCGGACGCCGCCCGGGGTGCCGGTGCCGAACCACAGCACCGCCTCCTTCACGTCCCCGCCGTCCGAGATCCACTCGGCCTCGGCCTCCGGGGGCACCGCCTCGTGCGGGACGCCGGGGGCGATCTTCAGCGCGGCGCGCGGGGCCGTACGGGCCGCCGCGACCGCCCAGGACAGCGGCGGTGAGTACGCCTCGGGGTCGAAGATGCGGCCCCGGCCGCCCCGCCGCGCCGGGTCCACGAACACCGCGTCGTACCCGGCCGTGTCCACCTCGGTGACATCCGCCTCGCGCACCTCGATCAGGTCCGCGAGGCCCAGTGCCGCCGCGTTCGCCCGCGCCACCGCCGCCGTCAGCGGGTCGCGGTCCACGGCGAGGACCCGGATGCCCGCGCGGGCCAGCGCGATCGCGTCGCCGCCGATCCCGCAGCACAGGTCCGCCACCGAGGTCACCCCGAGCGCCCGCATCCGCTCCGCGCGGTAGGCCGCCACGCTCGTCCGCGTCGACTGCTCGACCCCGTTGGGCGTGAAGAACATCCGCTCCGCGTCCTCGGCCCCGAACTTGGCCGCCGCCCGCTGCCGCAGCCGGGCCTGCCCCAGCGCGGCCGACACCAGCTCGACGGGGTGGGTACGGCGCAGCCGCGTCGCGACGGCGAGTTCGTCGGCCGGTGCGGTGCCGCGCACCTCGTCGAGCAGGGCCCGGCCCTCGTCGGTGCCGAGAGCGTGGAAGGAGGAGAGCTGGTCGTTCACCGGCTCATTGTGGGCCAGTCGGTGGACCGTGCGCCTCCGGCGGCGGTGTCGGGCCGGTCACGGGGCTCCGGCCTGCGAAGATCCGGCACCATGCGAGCCGTCGTACAAAACGATAAAATTCGGGCGCGTTGGCGCTCGACCGCCCTGCGCTGCGGCGCCGCCGCACTGACCACCGCCGCCGTCCTCACCGGCTGCGCGGGCCCCGGCGACAGCGCCGCCCCGCACAAGGCCCCCGCCGGACAGGCCGGCCCCGCCAAGCCCCAGGACGCGGCCGCCGCGCGCCTCGCCGAGCAGCAGCGCATGGCGGCCGCCGCCCGCAAGTGGGGCCTCGCCGAGGTCCCCCTCGCCCCGCCCGCCCCGCCCCGCGTCAAGCCGGAGATCACCGCCCGCGCCGGCTTCGAGGTCGACCACCAGGACGACTGGGACCTCCCCCCGGTCTTCACCACCATCCCCACGCAGCAGAAGGTCGTCTTCCTCACCATCGACGACGGCGCCGAGAAGGACCCCAAGTTCCTGGAGATGATGCGGGAGCTGAAGATCCCGTACACCGCCTTCCTCAGCGACTACCTCGTCAAGGACGACTACGGCTACTTCCGCAAGGCGCAGTCGTACGGCGCCCCCCTCGCCAACCACACCCTGACCCACCCCTACCTCCCCGGGCTCTCCTACGAGCAGCAGCGCCACGAGATCTGCGGGATGCAGGACATCATGGAGAAGCAGTTCGGCAAGCGCCCCACCCTCCTGCGCCCGCCCTACGGCGACTACAACCAGGACACCCTGCGCGCCGCCAAGTCCTGCGGCATCAAGTACGCGCCGATCTGGAACGAAGAGGTCTACGTCGACCACTGGGAGTACCGCGAGGACGACCGGAAACTGCGCCGGGGCGACATCGTGCTCACCCACTTCCGCGGCCCCGACGAGTGGAACGGCACCATGGTCGACGACATGCGCCGCTTCCTGAACAAGGTCACCGCCGAGGGCTACGCGGTCGCCCGCCTGGAGGACTACCTGTGAGCCATGGGGGGCGGGTACGGGTTCTCGTTCTCGGGCGGGGGCGCCCGGTGAGGGCCGGGGGCGTGCGCGCCGCGCTGTGCGCCGTCCTCGCCGCGTCCGCCCTCCTGACGGGCTGCGCCCAGTCCGTCGACCCCATCGAACGCCTCGGCAAGAAGGCCGCCGAGCGGGTCCACCGCCCCGTCGTACGCGCCGACCGCGCCTACCGCCACTGGGGCCTGCCCGCCCCCCTCGCCGCGGCCCCGCACCACGCGGTGCCCGCCCGTACGAGCACCCACCTGCCCCCCGTCGTCGACCGCGTCCCCACCACCGACAAGGTCGTCTTCCTCACCTACGACGACGGCGCCGGCCAGGACCCCCGCCTCGCCACCCTGATCCGCGAACTCCGCCTCCCCGTCACGGTCTTCGCCACCCCCGGCACCACCCTGCGCGCCCCGGGCGCGACCGTCGAACGCCGCGCCCCCCGCCGGGGCACCCTCCCCGGCCTCCCCTACGCCCGCCAGCGCGCCGCCATCTGCGCCCACCCCACCCCCCGCCTCCTGCGCCCCCGCCACGCCACGTACGACCACACCACCCTCCGCGCCGCCGCCCGCTGCGGCATCACGGCGCTGGTCCTCTGGCGCGCAACGGTCACCTCGACGGGCCTCACCTACACCCGCGGCACCCACACCCTCCTCCCGGGCGACATCGTCCGAGTCGGCCCGGCCCGCGGCCCGGCGACGGCACTGGGGGAACGGACGGCGAGACTCCTGCGGAGGGTGCAGGAGCGGGGGCTGACGGTGGGCCACTTGGAGGACTACCTGTAGGCACTTCGATCCGCACGGCGCAGGCGAGGCCCGTAACGGCGGCCACTGTCAAGCCCGTCCGGCGTTTGAGGACGAGGCCCTTTCGGGGCCGAAAGCGGGGGTCCGGGGGCGCGGCCCCCGCAACGGTGGACGCAACTCCCCGCACCGACATCCCCGACGCGCCGCACGGCAATTGGCACTCCGCTTGACCGAGTGCTAACCCCGGTCATAGTCTCGGCTCTGGCACTCGGCAGCAGAGAGTGCCAACAAAGCGACGGGCAGGTCCGGCACCCGCGACGACGGACCACCTGGTCGCCACCTCAGACAGTCAACCCCGTGTGATCTCAGAAGGGGGAGGTCGGATCGTGACGACCGCCAGCTCCAAGGTTGCCATCAAGCCGCTTGAGGACCGCATCGTGGTCCAGCCGCTGGATGCCGAGCAGACCACGGCCTCTGGCCTGGTCATCCCGGACACCGCGAAGGAGAAGCCCCAGGAGGGCGCCGTCCTCGCCGTCGGTCCGGGCCGCTTCGAGAACGGCGAGCGCCTGCCGCTCGACGTCAAGGTCGGCGACATCGTGCTGTACAGCAAGTACGGCGGCACCGAGGTGAAGTACAACGGCGACGAGTACCTCGTCCTCTCGGCCCGCGACGTTCTCGCGATCATCGAGAAGTAGTTCACCCGAAGCAGTCTCTGCTTCCACTGCGCCCCTGGCCCCCCGCGACCGAGAGGAAGCCGGGCGGCCGGGGGCGCGGTCACATCCACCCAGATTTCCGAGAGGGCTACCGCTGTCATGGCGAAGACTCTGAAGTTCGACGAGGACGCCCGTCGCGCCCTTGAGCGCGGCGTCAACAAGCTGGCCGACACGGTGAAGGTGACGATCGGCCCCCGCGGCCGCAACGTCGTCATCGACAAGAAGTTCGGCGCGCCCACCATCACCAACGACGGTGTCACGATCGCCCGTGAGGTCGAGATCGAGGACCCGTTCGAGAACCTCGGCGCCCAGCTGGTGAAGGAGGTGGCGACCAAGACCAACGACATCGCGGGTGACGGCACCACCACCGCCACCGTGCTCGCCCAGGCGCTGGTGCGCGAGGGCCTGAAGAACGTCGCCGCCGGCGCCTCCCCGGCCTCCCTGAAGAAGGGCATCGACGCCGCCGTCAAGGCCGTCTCCGAGGACCTGCACGCCGCGGCCCGCCCGATCGACGAGAAGTCGGACATCGCCGCCGTCGCCGCGCTCTCCGCGCAGGACGACCAGGTCGGCGAGCTGATCGCCGAGGCCATGGACAAGGTCGGCAAGGACGGTGTCATCACCGTCGAGGAGTCCAACACCTTCGGTCTGGAGCTGGACTTCACCGAGGGCATGGCCTTCGACAAGGGCTACCTGTCCCCGTACTTCGTCACCGACCAGGAGCGTATGGAGGCCGTCCTCGACGACCCGTACATCCTGATCAACCAGGGCAAGATCTCCTCCATCACCGAGCTGCTCCCGCTGCTTGAGAAGATCATCCAGACCAACGCCTCCCGGCCGCTGCTGATCATCGCCGAGGACGTCGAGGGCGAGGCCCTGTCGACCCTGGTCGTCAACAAGATCCGCGGCACCTTCAACGCCGTCGCGGTGAAGGCCCCCGGCTTCGGCGACCGCCGCAAGGCGATGCTGCAGGACATGGCCGTCCTCACCGGCGCCACCGTCATCTCCGAGGAGGTCGGCCTCAAGCTCGACCAGGCCGGCCTGGACGTGCTGGGCTCCGCCCGCCGCGTGACGGTCACCAAGGACGACACGACGATCGTCGAGGGCGCCGGCAAGTCCGAGGACGTCCAGGGCCGCGTCAACCAGATCAAGGCCGAGATCGAGAACACGGACTCCGACTGGGACCGCGAGAAGCTCCAGGAGCGCCTCGCGAAGCTGGCCGGCGGCGTGTGCGTGATCAAGGTCGGCGCCGCCACCGAGGTGGAGCTGAAGGAGAAGAAGCACCGTCTGGAGGACGCCATCTCCGCGACCCGCGCCGCGGTCGAGGAGGGCATCGTCTCCGGTGGTGGCTCCGCTCTGGTGCACGCCTCCAAGGTCCTCGACGGCAACCTCGGCAAGACCGGCGACGAGGCCACCGGTGTCTCGGTCGTCCGCAACGCCGTGGTCGAGCCCCTGCGCTGGATCGGCGAGAACGCCGGCCAGGAGGGCTACGTCATCGTCTCCAAGGTCAAGGACATGGAGAAGGGCCAGGGCTACAACGCCGCCACCGGCGAGTACGGCGACCTGATCAAGGCCGGCGTCATCGACCCGGTCAAGGTCACCCGCTCCGCCCTGGAGAACGCCGCCTCCATCGCCGCCCTCCTCCTGACGACCGAGACCCTGGTCGTCGAGAAGAAGGAAGAGGAAGAGGCCACCGCCGGTCACAGCCACGGCCACGGTCACTCGCACTGAGGCCGACACCCCGGCACCGAGGCCCGGCACCCCACGAGGGGCGCCGGGCCTCGGCGTTGCGCGACTGTCGCCGAGCTCTTTCTTCGTGCGGTCGATGGAGGGGGGAACCCAGTCATGGGAGCCATGACGTACAACTTCCTCACCGTGGAGCCTTTGACGAGCGGGGCCGTCGCGACTGCTCTGGCGCGGTGGCTGGGGCTGAGTGTGGAGGACGTGGATGTCGCCGACGAGGACACCGACCAGGATCTGCGGAACTGGGACGCGCTGGTGCTGTGCGAGAAGGCGACGGTTCTGGGGGATATGAACACGTCTCTGGACATCTACGTCCAGGAGGCGGTCCAACCGCATGCCGGCGAGCGCGACTTGGGCGTGGCCTTCGCCCGGGCGGCGGATGTCGTCGTCCTCTTTCCCGCCGAGGAGATGCCGCCGAGCGCGTACTGGCTCGCCACGGAGGACGGGCTCGTGACGCGGGCCCGTCTGTACGAGTCCGACGAGGAAGAGCCCCGTTTCACGATCGACAGGGTGGAAGCGCCCGTCGCCCGGCTTCCCCAGGTCACCGTCGCCCGTATCCCCGAAGTGGTCCGCGAGGCGAAGACCGCCACTCCGCTGGGGGACGCCTTCGTCGCGCGGGTGCGGAGCTCGCACTCGGAGGAGGCCGGCTCTCCGGGAACGCCGCTGTGGCAGGCGGGCAACCGCCTGTGCGCCCGGGAGAAGCTCGTACGTCAGATGGGAGCCGACTGGGCTCCTTCCGGGTGGTACCCGCTGGACCTCTGCCGAGAGCGCCTGGAAGCCCGGGACAAGCTGGAAGGCATGAGCGCTCAACTCCCGCTGGAAGCGGCCGCGTTGCTGCATGCCTCGCTGGAGCCCCTGGACGCCCTCTTCGCCGAAGCGACCGTCGCCGGCCCCGTCGGCCTGCTCCGCGGCGAGCCGGCCGGTGCCGAAAGCGCCGCCCCCGCTCACGGCTGGTGGTGGGACCGCCGCCCCGAACCGCTGCCTTGGTGACATGACGAACCCGCGCACGCCGGACACCGCGGACCGATCCGCGACGACGCGTCCCGCTCAGCCCAGCACCCGCCGGCCGGCCCCGGCGGTGACGATGAGGTTCCAGGCCGTGCCGGCGCCGCCGTCGCCGGACCACCGGGTGGCGAAGGTGTCGGCCAGGCTTCGTACGGCGGGTTTCGCGGTCTTGGGGGTGTGGGTGACGGTGAGTTCGACGTCGTAGTCGTGTGGGCCGAGGTGGACGAGGACCACGTGGGCGGTGTGCCGCGCCCGCTGTCGGTGGCCGTGTGCGGAGGCCCAGGACCGGAAGTCGCGGGAGAGGCCGGCGCCGGTTCGCGGTGGGTGACGGGGCCGGTGGGCGGACGGCGGTCCGAGCCGCTGGTCACGCCGTGCCGACAGCCCCGTACCCAGGCGCCGCGGTCCCCGTCCACGACGTCGCGCGGCCGGGCCGTCAGAGACCGGCGTACGCAGCCACCCCACACCACCTCGCGGATCGCGGCCCCCTTGCCGCCGTCCCGGAAGATCCGCTTGACCTCCCGCGTCGTACGCCACCTGGTAAGCGCGTGCGACGGGGGTGTGCGAGGCCGGCGGCGCGCCGCCGCCGCAGGAAACGGTGACCAGGCCGAGCAGGGCCGCCGCGACGGTGAGCCCGGCCGACCGTGCCCGTACAGATGCGCGCATGCCCGGCTTCCTCGCGACGTCCTCGGCGGTTCCACCCGTCACAGGCTCATCGCGCTGTCCCGGTTGCCCCTCGAAGCGGCTTCACGTGCGGTGCCGTCGGACGACACCCCGCGTCACTGCGGCCCGTACTTGCGCCCCGTCCGCGCGCTGAGCGTCCCCAGCAGGCCGCGTGGCGCGACCTTCGCCAGGCCCATCAGGGTCTTGTAGCGGGGGTCCGGGATGGAGAGGGTCTTGCCGCGCGAGAGGTCTTCGAGGGCCTCGGCGACGACCTTGTCGGCGTCGAGCCACATCCAGCCGGGGATGTTGTCGGTGCCCATGCCCGCGCGCTGATGGAACTCGGTGCGGACGAAGCCCGGGCACAGCGCCATCAGCCGTACGCCGGTGCCCGCGAGGTCCTTCGCCGCGCCCTGGGTGAACTGCACGACCCACGCCTTCGAGGCGCCGTACGTGCCACGCGGCACGAAGGCCGCCACCGAGGCGACGTTCACCACGCCGCCCCGCCCACGCTCGCGCATCGCCTCCGTCGCGGCCGAGGTCAGCCGCAGCACCGCCTCGCAGTGCACCTTGAGCATCCGCAGCTCGTCGTCCATGGAGACGTCGAGAAAACGGCCCTTGTTGCCGAAGCCGGCGTTGTTGACCAGCAGGTCGACGGGGCTGCGGCGGTCGCCGAGGCGCTCGGCGACGGTCTCGATGCCCTTGTCGTCCGCCAGGTCGGCGGTGAGCACCTCCGCCTCGATGCCGTGCCGGTCGTGCAGCTCGGTCGCCTGTTCCCGCAGCCGCGCGGTGTCGCGCGCCACCAGGACGAGGTCATGCCCGTCAGCCGCCAGCCGCCGCGCGAACGCGGCGCCGATACCCGCGGTCGATCCCGTAATCAGAGCCGTTGTCATGGCCCAAGGGTAGTGACCCCGGCCGGGCCGCACGTCGTCGGTGACGTCCCCTCAGTCCGCCTGTTCCGCCACGTACTTGCGCAGCCGCTCCCGCACCTCCGCGTGCACCGTGTCGATCGCCGGGAGCAGCCGGGGCAGCAGCTCGCGCTCCGTGGTGACCGCGCGGAACTGCAGCGCCGCCGTCACCCCGTGCTCCGGCCGGTGCAGGATCTCCACCGCGTCGCCCGCCCGGACCTCGCCCGGCTCGATCACCCGGAGGTAGGCACCGGTCGCGGCCTTCCGGGTGAACCTCTTCACCCAGCCCCGTTCGTCCAGATGGCCCTGGAACGTACGGCACGGGATCCGGCCCGAGGTGACCTCCAGAACCAGCTCCGGACCGATCCGCCACCGCTCGCCGATGACCGCCCCGGACACCTCTACGCCGTCCATGGTCAAGTTTTCCCCGAAACAGCCGTTGGCCAAGGGCCGGCCCAGCTCCCGCTCCCACTCGTCCAGGTCCTCGCGCGCGAAGGCGTACACCGCCTGGTCGTCCCCGCCGTGATGGCGCAGGTCGCACACCGTGTCCCCGGCCAGACCGCTGCCGCCGACCCCCTTCGGGCCCGGCGCCGTGACCCGCACCGGTCCGTCGACGGGCCGCTTGTCGATGCCCGTCAGGCCCTGCGGCTGATCCGTGTACGGCACCGCCCTGGGGTGCCCGAGATTGACGGAAAGAAGCTTCATGAGCGCACGGTACGTGACCGTCTCCCAAAGCGTCGACGCGATATGGGGCACCTCTCCCAAGCGCGGCTTATGCTCGAAGGGTGATCGAGGCCCGTCATCTCCGCGTCCTGCGCGCCGTCGCCACGACCGGCTCCTTCTCGGCGGCCGGCCGCGAACTGGGCTGCACCCAGCCCGCCGTCAGCCAGCAGATGAAGGCGCTCGAAGCCTCGGTCGGCACCCCGCTCCTAGTCCGCGGCGGCCGCGAGATGCGGCTGACCCAGGCCGGAGAAGCCCTGGTCAGGCATGCTTCCGGCATCCTCGCCGGGCTCACCGCCGCCGAGGAGGAGGTCGCCGCCATCGCGGGGCTGCGGGCGGGGCGGGTCCGGCTCGTCTCCTTCCCGAGCGGCAGCTCCACCCTGGTCCCCACCGCCCTGGCCGCCCTGCGCGCCGCCCACCCCGGCACCCGCGTCTCCCTGGAGGAGGCCGAACCCCCGAAGTCCGTCGAACTGCTGCGCGAGGGCGACTGCGACCTGGCCCTCGCCTTCCGCTACGCGGGCGCGGCCGCCGAGGAGTGGGACGACCTGGTCGTACGGCGGCTGCTGACGGACCGTCTCGTCGCCCTGGTCCCCGAGCGCCACCGGCTCGCCCGCGCCGAGACCGTCGCCATCGGGGAACTGGCCGACGAGCCCTGGATCGCCGGCTGCCCGCGCTGCCGGGGCCAGCTGGTCCAGGTCTGCGAGGGCGCGGGCTTCACCCCGCGCATCGACTTCGCCACCGACGACTATCCGGCGGTGATCGGCCTCGTCGGCGCCGGTCTCGGCGTCGCGGTCCTCCCGCAGCTCGCGGTGGACTCGGTACGGCCCCGGGGCGTGCGCGTGGTCCGCCTGGAACCGGCGGTACGACGCGAGATCGTCGCCCTCACCCTCCCCGACCTGGCCCAGGTCCCGGCGGTGGCGGCGACTCTGGAGCAACTGGGGCGGGCGGCCGAGGGGCTGGGGCGACGGGGGTAGGCGCGCGGAATCGAAGGCGCTGGTCACGGCTGGTCTGTGGCACCAAGGGGGCGGGGCTCTACGGCACCGGGGGTCCCGGGCACGCCTGGGCGCGCCCGGTGGGAGATGTATGAAGAAACGTTCCTTCAGGTGTTGGGAGCGGCACCCCCGCCGGTGGTCGACGCCGACACCAGGCGGTTGCGTGCCCGCCCCATCAGCTCCTCGCGCTCGTCCTCGGTGAGGCCGCCCCACACGCCGTACGGCTCCCGTACCGCCAGGGCGTGTGCCGCACATTCGGCCCGGACCGGGCACCTCATGCAGACCTCCTTGGCCGAGTTCTCACGAGCGCTCCGAGCCGCCCCGCGCTCGCCCTCCGGGTGGAAGAAGAGCGAGCTGTCCACCCCGCGGCAGGCTGCCAGCAGCTGCCAGTCCCACAGGTCCGCGTTCGGTCCGGGAAGGCGGGAGAAATCTGCCATTACGTGACCCCTTGTAGCCGTTCTGGGCGGATACGGTGCCTTCGACCGTACATCTCCGGTCTAAGGAGATGAAAATATGACTCATTGCGAATCTAGCTCTAGACACCGTGAAATGGGAGCAAAAAGGTCTAAATGGGGCATGGGTTGTGATGAAACGGCGCGGGTCCGTCGGCCATGTCTCCACCGTGTCGGCCCCCTCACGTAGAGTGCCGAAGACAGCGTGTGGCCCCGTAACTCTTTCGAGTGACCGTCGTTGAGAGTGCGGAGGCGGTTGAAAACACAAGTGCTCGGGCAGGCGTCCGAGACGGTCGACCGCACAGGTGACGATTCCGTACCAGCCTGGAGGCTCAAGGTGACGCGCATCAGCTGCGGAGGGCGGTCATGACATCCGTCCTCGTCTGCGACGACTCCCCGCTTGCCCGAGAGGCGCTCCGCCGCGCGGTCGCGACCGTGCCCGGCGTCGAGCGCGTGACGACGGCTGCCAACGGCGAGGAAGTCCTCCGCCGCTGGGGCGCCGACCGCTCCGACCTCATTCTCATGGATGTCCGCATGCCCGGCCTGGGCGGTGTCGAGACCGTACGTCGGCTGCTGTCCGCCGACCCGGGCGCGCGGATCATCATGCTCACCGTCGCCGAGGACCTCGACGGCGTGGCACTGGCCGTCGCGGCCGGCGCGCGGGGCTATCTGCACAAGGACGCCTCGCGCGCCGAACTGCGGGCCACGGTGACGCAGGCCCTCGCCGACCCGACCTGGCGACTGGCCCCGCGCCGGTTGCGCTCGGCCGAGATGGGGGCGGCGCCCACGCTCACGGCGCGGGAGATCCAGGTGCTCGAGGGCATGAGTCACGGCCGCTCCAACGCCGAGATCGGCCGCGAGCTGTTCCTCTCCGAGGACACGGTCAAGACCCACGCCCGGCGCCTGTTCAAGAAGCTCGGCGCCTCGGACCGCGCCCACGCGGTGGCGCTCGGCTTCCGCTGGGGTCTGGTCCGCTAGGACATGCGCGGCGGCGGTGCCCCGGCCCGCCACCCGTCATTCCCCGCCCGCCGGCCGGTGGGCGGGGCGGACCGGGTGGACAGGGGCTCGCGCCCCCGGCTGTCTTCGCGTTCTTCTCACCCACGCCTGCGACGCGGCGCACTCCGCCGCGCGGTGTCGGTGACGCACGGGGGCTGTCCGAGGGGCTTTCGCTGTGCGGCCGGTCATGGGGACGGCGTCCGGAGGTGGGCTGTGATGCGGTCACCTGGTGGTGAGCCGTGGCGGGTGACTGCCGCCGAGGAGCTTGGGCGTGCGCGTGACGGTGCGCGGTCTTGGTGCTCGGGGGTGAGGTGCGGGGCTGGGGTGTGGGGGGTTTCGGCACGTGGGGTCGGGCCACGTGGGGGCTCGGCACATGGGGGCGGGCCACGTGGGGTTCGGCTACGTGGGTTTTCGGCAGGTGGGGCCGGGCTGCATGGTGGGTTGCCACATGAGGCTGCGGCACACGGAGTCGGGCTACACGGGCCTTGGCCACATGGGGCCTCGCCACACGGAGTCTGGTCACATGGGGCTGCGGCACACGAGGCTGCCTCGCCACGCGCAGTCTGGCCACATGAGGTCGGGGCACATGGGGCGTCGCCACATGGAGCGTGGCCACATGGGCTCGCGGCACACGGGGCCTCGGCGCATGGAGCCGCGCCACGTGGGCTCGGGCTCCATAGGGTCTCGGCGCACGGGGTCGGGGCACACCGAGTCCGGGCGCAGGGTGACTCGCCACATGGGGTCTGGGCACATGGAGTCTGGCCGCGTGGGCTCGGAGTGCAAGGGAGCTCGGCACACGGAGCGTGGCCGCATGGGGTCTGGGCACACAGGGCCTCGGCACAGGGAGTCTGGCCGCGTGGGCTCGGGGCGCAAGGGAGCTCGGCACGTGGCGCCTGGTCACATGGGGCCCCACCACACGGAGCCTCGCCACATGGGGTCGGGCCGCACGGAGTGCGGGCGCAGGGTGGCTCACCACATGGTGCTTGGCCACATGGGCTCGGGCCACATGGGGCCTCGACACATAGGGGCAGCCCACACGGAGCCCGCCCCCACGGTGCCCCACCACACGGCGCCCAGGCCCACGTTGGCTCGCCATACGGACCCCAGCCACACACCCCGAACCCCCCACCCGTACTCCCCCTCCACCCGCCCCCGAAGGTGCCCGCTGCTCGTTTCCGTGGGGATGCCGCATCCTTGAGGTGTGGAGTCTCTCGGGGAGTCGGTCAAGCGGAAGGGGAGGGTGCGGCGGATGACTGCTGCGGGCGCACCTGCTCATAACGCTTCGGTGCACAACCACGAACGCGATGCGACGGACCGGACGGCCGCAAGGCACCATGGACCGATGCGCGACGAGGAGGCGAGCACGGCTCACGGGGCGATCGGCGCCCTGGTGCACCGTGCCGTCGACGGGGACGAGCAGGCCACGCACGACCTGCTCGCGCACGTCCACCCCCTCGCCCTGCGCTACTGCCGTACGCGCCTGTCCCGGCTGCCCGGCGACGCGCGGCACTTCGTCGAGGACCTCGCCCAGGAGGTCTGCGTCGCGGTGCTGCTCGCGCTGCCGCGCTACCGCGACACCGGCCGCCCCTTCGAGGCGTTCGTCTTCGCCATCGCCTCGCACAAGGTCGCCGACCTCCAGCGCGCCGCGATGCGGCACCCGGGGTCCACGGCCGTCCCCTCGGACGAGATGCCCGAGCGCCCCGACGACTCCCTCGGTCCCGAGGAGCGCGCCCTGCTCAACAGCGACGCGGCCTGGGCGAAGAAACTGCTGGCCAACCTCCCCGAGAACCAGCGGGAACTGTTGCTGCTGCGTATCGCCGTCGGCTTGACCGCGGAGGAGACGGGGCAGATGTTGGGAATGTCACCAGGAGCGGTACGGGTGGCGCAGCACCGCGCGCTGAGCAGGCTGCGGGCGCTGGCCGAGCAGTAGGCGGTACCCCGTACACCGTCCCCTGGCGGTCCGCCGACGCCGGCTCGACCGGCCGGTGCGGAGCGAAAAGCGGTGGTGGGACGGCCGGAACGGCCGCCCGGGCGGAGCGGGCGCCAGCCTGCGCGTGAACGCCCGTACCAGCGTTTCCGTAGGAAAATATGAAGCCCGCGGTGCCCCCACAGCGTGGAATTTGCTGGCGACGCTTCCCGTTAGCATGGACATCCGCACCGATCAAGGCCATTTGGGGAAGGTGTCATGACTGCCAACGTCGACGGAGTGCCCGGTAAATTCGCGACACTCGGGCTGACCTACGACGACGTGCTGCTGCTGCCGGGCGCATCCGAAGTGCTCCCCAACGCGGTCGACACCTCGTCCCGCATCTCCCGCAACGTCCGTGTCAACATCCCGCTGCTGTCCGCGGCGATGGACAAGGTGACGGAGTCCCGCATGGCGATCGCCATGGCGCGGCTCGGCGGCGTGGGCGTGCTGCACCGCAACCTGTCCGTCGAGGACCAGGTCAACCAGGTGGACCTGGTGAAGCGGTCCGAGTCGGGCATGGTCACCGACCCGATCACGGTGCACCCGGAGGCCACGCTCGCGGAGGCCGACGCGCTGTGCGCCAAGTTCCGCATCAGCGGTGTCCCGGTCACCGACCCGGCGGGCCGGCTGCTCGGCATCGTCACCAACCGTGACATGGCCTTCGAGAGCGACCGCTCGCGCCAGGTGCACGAGGTCATGACCCCGATGCCGCTGGTCACCGGCAAGGTCGGCATCTCCGGGCCCGACGCCATGCAGCTGCTGCGCAAGCACAAGATCGAGAAGCTGCCGCTGGTCGACGGCGAGGGCATCCTCAAGGGCCTGATCACGGTCAAGGACTTCGTCAAGGCCGAGCAGTACCCGAACGCCGCCAAGGACGCCGAGGGCCGCCTGCTCGTCGGTGCCGCCGTCGGTGCCAGCCCCGAGGCGCTGGAGCGCGCCCAGGCGCTCGCCGAGGCCGGGGTGGACTTCCTGGTCGTCGACACCTCGCACGGCCACAACAGCAACGCCCTCAGCTGGATGTCGAAGATCAAGTCCAGCGTGAACGTCGACGTGATCGGCGGCAACGTCGCCACGCGCGACGGCGCCCAGGCGCTGATCGACGCCGGTGTGGACGGCATCAAGGTCGGCGTGGGCCCCGGTTCGATCTGCACCACCCGCGTGGTCGCCGGCATCGGCGTCCCCCAGGTCACGGCCATCTACGAGGCGTCCCTCGCGGCCGGTCCAGCCGGCGTCCCCCTCATCGGTGACGGCGGTCTGCAGTACTCCGGCGACATCGGCAAGGCGCTGGCCGCCGGCGCCGACACGGTGATGCTGGGCAGCCTGCTGGCGGGCTGTGAGGAGTCCCCGGGCGAGCTGCTGTTCATCAACGGCAAGCAGTTCAAGTCGTACCGCGGCATGGGCTCGCTCGGCGCCATGCAGTCCCGTGGCCAGGGCCGGTCGTACTCCAAGGACCGTTACTTCCAGGCCGAGGTGGCCTCCGACGACAAGCTCGTGCCCGAGGGCATCGAGGGCCAGGTGCCCTACCGCGGCCCGCTGGCCAACGTGCTGCACCAGCTGGTCGGCGGTCTGCGCCAGACCATGGGCTACGTGGGCGCCGCCACCATCGGGGAGATGGAGTCCAAGGGCCGCTTCGTGCGGATCACCTCCGCGGGTCTCAAGGAGAGCCACCCGCACGACATCCAGATGACGGTCGAGGCGCCGAACTACAGCAACCGCGCCTGACCTTCCGCGCGCGGAGCACCTCACGAGGGCGGTCCCGGTTTGACCGGGGCCGCCCTCGTCGTGGGTGTCGGGGATACTGGAAGAGCCGAAACGCAAGAGGAAAGGCATGACGTGACTGAGATCGAGATCGGGCGCGGCAAGCGCGGCCGCCGGGCGTACGCCTTCGACGACATCGCCGTCGTCCCCAGCCGCCGCACGCGAGACCCGAAGGAGGTCTCGATCGCGTGGCAGATCGACGCCTACCGCTTCGAGCTGCCGTTCCTGGCCGCTCCCATGGACTCGGTCGTCTCCCCGGCCACCGCGATCCGCATCGGTGAGCTGGGCGGCCTCGGCGTCCTCAACCTGGAGGGTCTGTGGACCCGCCACGAGGACCCGCAGGCGCTGCTCGACGAGATCACCGGGCTGCCCGACGAGCTGGCCACCCGCCGCCTCCAGGAGATCTACGCGGCTCCCATCAAGGAGGAGCTGATCGGCCGGCGCATCAAGGAGGTGCGCGACTCCGGTGTGGTCACGGCGGCGGCGCTCTCCCCGCAGCGCACGGCGCAGTTCTCCAAGGCGGTCGTCGACGCGGGTGTGGACATCTTCGTCATCCGGGGTACGACGGTCTCCGCGGAGCATGTGTCGTCCTCGCACGAGCCGCTGAACCTGAAGCAGTTCATCTACGAGCTGGACGTTCCGGTGATCGTGGGCGGCTGTGCGACGTACACCGCCGCGCTGCACCTGATGCGCACCGGTGCGGCCGGCGTGCTGGTCGGCTTCGGCGGCGGCGCCGCGCACACCACGCGCAACGTGCTCGGTATCCAGGTGCCCATGGCGACGGCGGTCGCCGACGTGGCGGCGGCCCGCCGTGACTACATGGACGAGTCCGGCGGCCGGTACGTGCACGTGATCGCGGACGGCGGTGTCGGCTGGTCCGGCGATCTGCCGAAGGCGATCGCCTGCGGCGCCGACGCGGTCATGATGGGCTCCCCGCTGGCCCGCGCCACCGACGCGCCCGGCCGTGGCCACCACTGGGGCATGGAGGCGGTGAACGAGGAGCTGCCGCGCGGCAAGAAGGTCGACCTCGGCACCGTCGGCACCCTGGAGGAGGTCCTCACCGGCCCCTCCCACACCCCCGACGGCTCGATGAACTTCTTCGGCGCCCTGCGCCGCGCCATGGCCACCACCGGCTACAGCGAACTGAAGGAGTTCCAGCGCGTCGAGGTCACGGTGGCGGACAGCCAGCACCGCCGCTGACACGCTCCCCTGAGCTGCGGAAAGGGTCCGGCCTGTGGAGGCCGGGCCCTTTCGCGTACCCAGTGGTTGGTACGTCACCGCAAGCCCACTCGCTGGGAACGGACCCGTCTGTGGATGGTGAAGTGCCGGAGGAGGTGGATCTTGCGGATTTTCGGATGGTGAGCGGCCGCCCCCACGACAACTAGGGGCGGACACTCCGTGAACCATCCAGGAGCCTGCCGCAGTGTCCGCTGCGGTGGGCTCCACCTGGGTTCTACCGTAGCGGCGCGGGCCGTGGCCTGCCAGCAGTCTTGGGGGTCTCCGCTTCCGCGCGCCCCCGTTCACAACCGGTGCGCCGCCCCCGTCGGAGTGACGCCTCTCGTGTCCAGGAGGAGCTGGGCCTTCACCGAGAGGCCCTGGAGGTCGTAGGTGCGGTGGGGCTGGAGGAGGATCGTGAGGTCGGCGGTGGAGGTGGCTTCGTAGAGGGAGTCGGCGCGGGGGACGGGGTGGTCCAGGACGCTCCAGGAGGGGACCAGCGGGTCGTGGTAGCTGACGGACGCGCCGAGTTCCATCAGGCGCAGGGCGATCTCGTGCGCGGGGGTGTTCTGCTGGTCGGCGAGGTCGGCCTTGTAGGTGACGCCGAGCAGGAGCACGCGCGCGCCCCGGGCGGACTTGCCGTGCTCGTTGAGGAGGGCGGCGGCGCGCTGGACGACGTAGCCGGGCATGCGGCTGTTGACCTGCTGGGCGAGTTCCACCATGCGCAGGCCCCGGCTCGTGTGGCCGGTGAGGTCCTGCGGGACGGAGTGGCCGCCGACGCCGGGGCCGGGCCGGAACGCCTGGAAGCCGAACGGCTTGGTCTCCGCGCAGCGCACGACGTCCCACAGGTCGATGCCCAGCTCGTGGCAGAGGACGGCCATCTCGTTGACGAGCGCGATGTTGACGTGCCGGAAGTTGGTCTCCAGGAGCTGGACGGTCTCCGCCTCGCGCAGTCCGCGCGCGCGGACGACCTTGTCGGTGAGCCGGCCGTAGAAGGCGGCGGCCGATTCGGTGCAGGCGGGGGTGAGGCCGCCGATGACCCGGGGGGTGCCGGCGGGGGTGCGGTCGCGGTTGCCGGGATCCACCCGGCTGGGTGAATAGGCGAGGTGGAAGTCGCGCCCGGCGCGGAGCCCGGAGCCCTGTTCCAGCAGGGGGCGCAGGAAGTCCCCGGTGGTTCCGGGCAGGACGGGCGACTCCAGGACGACCGTGGTGTGCGGGCGCAGCTGCCCGGCCAGGGTGCGGGCGGCGGCCTCGACCTGGCCGAGGTCGGGGGAGCCGTCGGCGCCGCGCGGGGTGGGCGCGCAGATGACGGCGGTGCGGACGCGGCCGAGGTGGGCCGGGTCGGTGCCGGGGCGGAAGCCGGTGGAGCGCATCCGGCGCAGTTCGGCGGGGCTGAGCGAGCCGGCCTCGGGGCCGGTGGCGTACCCGATGGTCGGGATTCCCGCGGTGACGGCGGCCTGGGCCAGCGGCAGGCCGTAGGGACCGAGTCCGATGACGGCGAGGTCTGCGGGCATGGCGTGGGCCGTCCTTCCCGTTAGCCGAAGTGGGACAGGTGCGCAAGCGGTGTGGACCGGCTGAGCGAGCGCACGGTCAGACTAGGTACAAATATGACCGTTATGTGTGATTGTGTTCGTGTGTCTTCCGTGTCATATGAGGTCGGGCGGGGGAGACGGGGGAGTTGTCCACAGGGCGGAAGTCCGTGGTGGCTGAAGCCGCGCGAGGCGGTCAGAATTTGGGCATGAGGAGGGGGTGAGCCGGGCTTCGTCCACCGGGCGCGGCCGACGCGAGCGGTTTTGCGAGGAGCGGGAGGCAGCGGTGAGGACAGCGAGTCTTGATCCGGCGCAGCGCGCCGAGGCACTGGCGGAGATGGCGGAGCGCGAACTCGACGTGCTGGTCGTCGGCGGCGGCATCGTGGGCGCCGGGACCGCGCTGGACGCGGCCACACGCGGGCTGTCCACCGGCATAGTCGAGGCCCGGGACTGGGCCTCCGGCACCTCCAGCAGGTCCAGCAAGCTGATACACGGCGGACTGCGCTATCTGGAGATGCTCGACTTCCCCCTCGTCCGCGAGGCCCTCAAGGAACGCGGCCTGCTGCTGGAGCGGCTCGCCCCGCACCTGGTCAAGCCGGTGCCGTTCCTCTACCCGCTCCAGCACCGCGGCTGGGAGCGGCTGTACGCGGGCACGGGCGTCGCGCTCTACGACGTGATGTCGATGGCCCGGGGGCACGGCCGGGGTCTGCCCCTGCACCGTCACCTCAGCCGCACCCGCGCCCTGCGCGTGGCCCCGTGTCTGCGCAAGGACGCCCTGGTCGGCGCCCTGCAGTACTACGACGCGGAGGTGGACGACGCCCGCTTCGTGGCCACCCTGGTGCGCACGGCGGTGTCCTACGGCGCGAAGGCGGCCAACCGTGCGCGGGTGACCGGGTTCCTGCGCGAGGGCGAGCGGGTCGTCGGGGTCACGGTGGAGGACGTGGAGGGCGGCGGGGAGTACGAGATCCGCGCCCGGCAGGTGGTCAACGCCACCGGGGTGTGGACCGACGACACGCAGGCGCTGGTGGGGGAGCGCGGCCAGTTCCACGTCAAGGCGTCCAAGGGCGTCCATCTGGTCGTGCCCCGGGACCGCATCCACTCCAGCACCGGTCTGATCCTGCGCACCGAGAAGTCCGTCCTGTTCGTCATCCCCTGGGGCAGGCACTGGATCGTCGGCACCACCGACACCGCGTGGGATCTCGACAAGGCCCACCCGGCGGCCTCCAGCGCCGACATCGACTACGTCCTGGAGCACGTCAACTCGGTGCTCGCGGTGCCGCTCACCCGGGACGACGTCGAGGGCGTCTACGCCGGGCTGCGGCCGCTGCTGGCCGGCGAGTCCGAGGCCACCAGCAAGCTGTCGCGCGAGCACACCGTGGCGCATCCGGTGCCGGGGCTGGTGGTCGTCGCGGGCGGCAAGTACACGACGTACCGGGTGATGGCCGAGGACGCCGTGGACGCCGCCGTGCACGGTCTGGACCGGCGGGTGGCCGACTCGGTGACGGAGGAGATTCCGCTGCTCGGCGCCGAGGGCTACCCGGCGATGTGGAACGCCCGCGAACGCATAGCCGCCCGCTCCGGACTGCACGTGGCCCGCGTCGAGCACCTGCTCAACCGGTACGGCTCCCTGACGGACCAGCTGCTCGACCTCATCGCGGCCGACCCGGGCCTCGGCGAGCCGCTGCGGTACGCGGACGACTATCTGCGCGCCGAGATCGTCTACGCCGCCTCGCACGAGGGCGCCCGGCACCTGGACGATGTGCTCACCCGGCGCACCCGCATCTCCATCGAGACCTTCGACCGGGGCACCCGCAGCGCCCGCGAGGCCGCCGAGCTGATGGCGCCGGTGCTCGGCTGGGACCAGGACCAGATCGACCGCGAGGTCGAGCACTACGAGAAGCGGGTCGAGGCCGAGCGCGAGTCCCAGCGCCAGCCGGACGACCTGACGGCGGACGCGGCGCGGCTGGGGGCGCCGGACATCGTGCCGCTGTAGGTACGGGAGCGTGCCGTGGGGGCCCGGCGCCGGAGCCGGGTTCCCGCGCCGGACTCCGGGTTCACTCGAACGAGTGACCGAATCCGGGATCTCCTGCCGGAACCCGGACGTTCTACCAGGTGCGGGGGCAGAACTCGGCGGCGAGCAGGGCCGGTTCGAGCCGGGTGTCTGTCATCGCGTCCGTGTTCACGCGGAAGGTGAGCACATGGCCGCCGTCGGCCGTGGCGGCCGTGCGCACATAGCTCCCGCTGATCCGGCCGTTGTGTCCCCAGACGACGACCCCGCACGGAAGGCGGAACGGATACAGGCCCATGCCGTACTCCCCCTGTGCGGCGCGGGTGTTCCTCATCTCGCGCAGCCAGCGCGGGGTGAGCAGCTCGCCGCCCAGCAGGGCCGCGTAGAAGCGGTCCAGGTCGTCGAGCGTGGTCACCAGCTCGCCCGCCGCGCCGGCCACGCGCGGGTCCAGTTCGGTGACGTCGGAGCCGTCGGCCGCGAAGGCGTGGCCGTGCGGCGGCGGAAGCGACCGGCGCGAGCCGGGGAAGGAGGTGCCCGCCAGACCCAGCGGGGCGATGATCCAGCGCTGCGCCTCGGCGGCGTAGGAGTGGCCGGTGACCTGGCGTATCACCATGCCGAGCAGGACGTAGTTGGTGCTGGAGTAGGAGTAGTGGCCCCGGCGGCCCGGAGGGAGGGTGAGGGCGAGACCGACGGCCTGAGGCGGCGTCAAAGGCACGGTGCCACCGGTGATCCGGGTGAAATCGGGGAGCCCGCTGGTGTGGGTGAGCAGCTGGCGCAGGGTGATGCGGCGGCCGTCCGGCAGGGAGCCGGAGCGGGGTCCGGCGGTGCGGGGCGGCCGCACCAGGCCGGGCAGATACCGGTCCACGGTGTCGGACAGCGACAGCCGGTGCCGGGCGGCCAGGCGCAGCACGACCACCGCGACGAACGTCTTGGTGATGCTCCCGGCGCGGAAGTGGTCGGTGCGGGCGATGCCCCGGCCGGTGTCGGCGTAGCGGGAGACACGCCCGGGCCCGGTGCGGATCTGGTTCAGCAGGGCGGCGGCCGGGGCGCCGCCCTCGGTGACCAGGCGGGGCAGTGCCGCGTCCGTCGAGCCGGCCGTGGCGGTGGTGCCGGACGTGTGGGGCGACAAGGTGGGAGAAAGGAGCAGGGCCGCCACGAGGACCGGTATGGACAGGACTGTCCGAAGCGTCGGCATGTGCGTCTCCTCCCTCGCCGGGGACATCATCCCGGCAACTGGAACATCTGGTTCGGGGGGCCTTCGGATACGGGGGACCGGGGGGCGCGAACAGGGGCCCCAGGGCATCGGCCACTTGTCGGGTGAGGGACAATGGAGGCTCTGTCAGGGCGGGTTGCATGAGGGGACGCATGTCGGAGGCGGAGCGGGCGGGGTCATCCCGTCAGGAGACTCGTCAGGGCAAGAACGAGCGTCGTCTTCTCGCCGGGCGGTACCGGCTGGGGGACGTACTCGGCCGGGGCGGCATGGGCACGGTGTGGCGGGCCGAGGACGAGACCCTGGGCAGGACGGTCGCCGTCAAGGAGCTGCGGTTCCCGTCGAACATCGACGAGGAGGAGAAGCGGCGCCTGATCACGCGCACCCTGCGCGAGGCCAAGGCGATCGCCCGTATCCGCAACAACAGCGCGGTGACGGTCTTCGACGTGGTCGACGAGGACGACCGGCCGTGGATCGTCATGGAGTTGGTCGAGGGCAAGTCCCTGGCCGAGGTCATCCGTGAGGACGGCGTGCTGGAGCCCCGGCGCGCGGCCGAGGTCGGCCTCGCCGTCCTGGACGTGCTGCGCTCGGCGCACCGCGAGGGCATCCTGCACCGGGACGTGAAGCCGTCCAACGTGCTGATCGCCGACGACGGCCGGGTGGTGCTCACCGACTTCGGCATCGCGCAGGTCGAGGGCGACCCGTCCATCACCTCCACCGGCATGCTCGTCGGCGCCCCCTCCTACATCTCGCCGGAGCGCGCCCGGGGTCACAAGCCCGGCCCGGCGGCGGACCTGTGGTCGCTGGGCGGCCTGCTGTACGCGGCGGTCGAGGGCAGCCCGCCGTACGACAAGGGTTCGGCCATCGCCACCCTCACCGCCGTGATGACCGAGACCCTGGACGAGCCCAAGAACGCGGGCCCGCTGCGGGACGTCATCTACGGCCTGCTCACCAAGGACCCGGCCCAGCGGCTCGACGACGCCGGTGCCCGCGCGCTGCTCAACGACGTGATCAGCGCGCCGGAACCGCAGGTTTTGGAGCCCACGCGGGTCGTGCCGCTCCCGGTGCAGCCCGGTCCCGAGGGCAAGCGGGGTGAGGAGGCGTCGGAGAAGCTGCGCGGGGCGCTGCGTTCGGTCCGCAAGGCGGGCGGCGCGGGCGCGGCCGGTGCCACGGGTGCCAAGGCCGCTGGTCAGGGCGGTGCGTCCGGCGCGGGTGCGCCGAGGACCACGACGGCCGCCGGACCTGCCGCCCAGAACACCCCGGGGGCGTCCGACTCCGTCGGCAACAAGCCAAGTTCGGGCTGGCCCGTCATGCCGCCGCCGGACCTCGACCTGCCGCCGCGCCCGGTGCCGAAGGCGCCGCTCACCGATGTGGTGCCCAAGCGCACGCTGGTGATCATCGCGGTGGTGGTCGCCCTCGCGGTGATCGGTGTCGTGCTCGCCGTCGCCCTCGGCAGTGACGACGGGGAAGGCGACGGCGGCGGCTCCAAGGCGGCCCCCTCGTCCTCCGCCTCCGTCAAGCGGGACGACCACGACGGCAAGGACAAGGGCGGTGCCGCGGGGCCCGACGGCGGCTCCTCGGCGAGCACCGCGAACGGCTCCTCGGCGAGCGCGGAGACGGCGTCGTCCGAGTCCGGCTCCGGCTCGTCCGGTTCGGGCGACGACTCCTCGGACTCCGGGAAGGGCGGCGGCGCGCCGGTCGCCTCGACCCACAAGGCCGCCCAGGGCTACTCCATCGGGCTGCCCAAGGGCTGGTCGTACGAGTCGTCGTCCGGCGCCGGTGACCGTTACACCGGCCCGGACGGGCAGAAGCTGCTCGTCGGCTGGACCAGCACGCCCAAGGACGACCCGGTGGCGGACTGGCAGAACCAGGAGCGCGCCATGGTGCGTTCGCAGTACCAGCGGGTCCGTATAGCCAAGGTGCGTTACCGGGGCTGGAACACGGCCGACTGGGAGTTCACCTATGTCGAGGACGGCACCAAGTACCGTTCCGTGGACCGGGGTTTCGTGGTGAACGACCACCTCGGGCAGGCGCTGATGTACACCGCGAAGGCGGACCACTGGGACAGCGCGCTGCGCAAGGCCACCTGGAAGACCCTCACGGAGTCCTTCGAGCCCAACTCGTGACCTGAACGAGCCCGGTTCGGGAGCGCGAGAATCCGTCATCCCCTCAATGCGGGTTGCCTCCGGCACGTATCGTGAGGGGTCGCGGACCGTACGCAGCGGGGTGTACGCGCGAACGGACCGCCAGGGGAAGACGCCTGGGCGACCGTACGGCAGGGGGTGGCGACGTGGACGAATACGCGGGCCGAGTGCTCGCCGACCGCTACCGTCTGCCGCTGCCCCCCTCCGACGAGTACGAGCTGACGGAGACGCGGGCCTTCGACACCTACAGCGGCCAGGAGGTGATGGTCCGCCAGGTGCCGTTGCCCGAGGTCGTCGAGGCCGAGGTCATCGACGCGGAGGGGCTGCCCGACGGGTTCACCGCGCGTGAGCGCGGGCGGCGCCACTCGGCCGCCCGGGGTGCCACCCGCAGGCCGGCCGACCCCGCCGTGCGCCGCGCGCTGGAAGCCGCGCAGGCGGCCGCCCGGATACCGGACCACCCCCGCCTGGACCAGGTCTTCGACGTGTTCGCGGAGGGCGGTTCGCTCTGGATCGTCAGCGAACTGGTGTCCGCACAGCCCCTGTCGGCGCTCCTCGCCGAGCAGCCGCTCAACCCGTACCGCGCGGCCGAGGTCGCCTCCGACGTGCTGATGGCGCTGCGCGTCCTGCACGCCCACGGCTGGACCCACCGCAACATCACCGCCCGCACGGTCCTCGTCTGCGACGACGGCCGCATCCTGCTGACCGGCCTCGCGTCCGGGGCGGCGGAGGAGGCGCTGTGCGGGTACGACCCGGTGCCGGCGGAGGGCGGGGACGCGTTGCTGGGTGAGACCGGCCGGATTCATCAGGTTCAGCAGGGCGCGCCGGCGGGTGCCTCGACGGACGCCCCGGCGGGCGGACCGGGGGGCGCCGGCCGGTCCGGACCGCCGCAGCGGGCCGGTGCGCACGGCGTGCCCGGCGGTCAACGGGCCACGGACGCGGGTGCGTTGCCCGTCCGCCCCGGCGCCGGCGCCGAGGCCGGGGCCGACACCGCCGCCGACCCCGAGGCCGCGCGGCGCGCCGCGATCCAGGCGCGGGCCGCCGCCGCCGGCGGAGAGTCCGGGGCGTCCGGGCGGCGCGCGCTGGAGAGCGGGGAGGACATCAGGGCCGCCCGCGCCGGTGCCATCGCCGCGTACCGCGCGGGAGCGCGTGCGGCGGCCCGCGTGCAGGAGTCCCAGGACGGCCACCGCGCCGCCCTGCCGGGGGCCCGTACGCCGGAGCCGGGCGAGACGGACGCCGAGACGTACGCCGCCGAGGGCAGGGCCCGGTCCCCGTACCCGGAACCGCGCCCTGCGGGGCCGTCCGCTGCCGGTTCGCAGGGCGCCGAGCCGGTTGTCGGGCCGTACGGCGCCGAGCGGCAGGGTGCCGCCCCGTACGCGGAGCCGCGCCCCTCAAGACCGTCCGCTGCCGGGTCGCAGGGTGCCGAGCCCGCCGCCGGGCCGTACCCCGGCGAGCCGCGCCGTCCGGGGCTGCCCGCTGGCGGGGCCCACGGTGAGCGGCCGTACGCCGCTGACGGGCGGGAGTCCACGCCGCCGGGCACCATCGCCGACCCCTACGGGGTGGCGGGCCGGCCCTGGCACGGAGCCGCGCCCCGGAGTGGAGTCGTGCAGCCGTCCGCGCCGGCGAGGGCGCTCGGCGGTGAGGTCCGGAACGGGGCGCGGGCGGCGGGCGGCGGGCATGTTCAGCCGCAGCCCCCCATCCCCGCGCAGACGGGCGGAGTCTCCCGGTGGGACCAGGCCGGTTCCGCCGGAGCCGTGCCGCGCGGGCCCGGCAACGCCATCGCCGCCGAGCGGGCGCGGCAGATGCGGATGAGTGTCGTGGGGGCGGTCACCGAGCGGTGGGCGCCGGAGCAGGCCGGGCCGGTGCACGAGAACTGGCAGCTGGCGGCGCCGGTCGGGCCCGCCACCGATCTGTGGGCGCTGGGCGCGCTGCTGTTCCGGGCCGTGCAGGGCCACGCGCCGTATCCCGAGGAGGCCACGGCCGAGCTGGTGCAGCTGGTGTGCGCCGAGCCGCCCGCCTTCGCGGAGGAGTGCGGGGCGCTGCGCCCGGTCGTGGAGTCGCTGCTGCGGCAGGACCCCACCGAGCGGCCGGACGTGGAGGAACTCGCCGGTTGGCTGCGCTCGTTGGTGCGCTCCGCGCCGGAGCCGGACGCGGGCGCGCACGTGGTGCCGGTGCCGCCCGCCGACCCGCGCAGGCTGCCGATAGTGCGGCGGCGCGGCGAGCTGGTGCGGCGGCGCCGCAACCGCGCGCCCGCCCGCAACCCGCACGCCCGGCACAAGCGGGACCGGCACAGGCGGGACCGGCAGCGGCCGCAGGGCTCACCGCGCAGCCTCGGCCGTCTCCTGCTGCTGCTCGTGCTGCTTCTGCTGGCCGGGGCGGTCGCCTACGCGATGCTGTTCCTGCCCAAGCGCGGCGAGGACGGCGCGTCGGGCCGCGACCACGCCGGTACGGCGGGGCGGGCGAGCCCTGTTCCCTCCCACGAGCAGCACCCAAGTCCCGCTCAGAGCAAGGGAGATGGCGAGCCGACGGAGTCCGCCCCGGCTGCCGAGACCCAGACCGGCGGTGCCACGGTGGCCGACGGTTTCACGCTGCGCACCGACCCGGACGGTTTCCGCATCGCCGTCGCCAAGGGCTGGGACCGCACCCCGCGCAACAACAGCGGCCAAGTCGTCTACAGCCACGGTAACTTCGAGCTGCTCGTCGTACCCGGCCGGGACGGCACCGGCTCCTACGGCGGCGACCCGATGGCGTACCAGCGGGACAAGGAGCGCGAGTTGCAGCCCTACCGCTCCTCCAGCTGGGCCACCGCGACCGGGCTGAGGACCATCGAGGTGGGCGGACGCACCATGGCCGAGGGGCAGTTCACCTGGACCGACGCGAGCGGACGCGACCTGTACGTGCGCAACATGGCGATGCTGCTGAACGGCCGCTACCACGTCGTCCAGGTCCGGGGCCCGGAGGCGGAGCGCGACGAGGTGACACGGCTGTACGACCAGGCCACGTCGACGTACCGCTACACCGGCTGAGCGGACTGCCGGCGCGACGGTGTGCCGACGCACCGTCACGGCGTGCGCGGAGCGTCTGAACCCTTGGGGGGAGCGGGGGTTGGGTTCCGGTCGTAGCGAGGAAGCGACAACCGTCACAGTGGTGTCTTTGTACGACCCCGCCGGTTCCCTGCGGGGCGGCCGGTCCTTAGTCTGACCCTGTCAAGAGCATTGCGGGGCAACGTGAATCAGATGCAGGGTCTGCTCGTAGCGGGCCGCTACCGGCTGGCCGATTCCATCGGCAGCGGCGGCATGGGCCGGGTGTGGCGTGCCCACGACGAGGTGCTGCACCGGAAGGTCGCCGTCAAGGAGCTGACCGCCGCGCTCTACGTCTCCGACAGCGAGCAGAGCGTCCTGCTGGCCCGTACCCGGGCCGAGGCCCGCGCCGCCGCGCGCATCAACCACTCCGCCGTCGTCACCGTGCACGACGTCCTCGAACACGACGGCCGGCCCTGGATCGTGATGGAGCTGGTCGAGGGCCAGTCGCTGGCCGACGTGGTGAAGGAACGCGGCCGCATCGAGCCGCGCGAGGCCGCGCGCATCGGGCTGTGGGTGCTGCGGGCCCTGCGCGCCGCGCACGCGGCGGGCGTGCTGCACCGCGACATCAAGCCGGGCAACGTCCTGCTCGGCCGCGACCGCCGGGTGCTGCTCACCGACTTCGGCATCGCCCAGATCGAGGGCGACGCCACCATCACCCGCACCGGAGAGGTCGTCGGCTCGGTCGACTACCTCGCCCCGGAGCGGGTGCGCGGCCACGACCCCGGCCCGGCGTCCGACCTGTGGGCGCTCGGCGCCACGCTGTACACGGCGGTCGAGGGCCGCTCGCCCTTCCGCCGCACCTCGCCGCTGACCACCATGCAGGCGGTCGTGGAGGAGCGCGAGGAGCGCCCGGAGCACGCGGGCCCGCTCGGTCCGGTCATCTCCGCGCTGCTCCAGAAGGAACCGGCGATGCGTCCGGGCGCCGAGGACGCGGAGCGGATGCTCGCCGACGTGGCCGAGGGCCGCGCGACCCATCCGGCCCGGGTGCCCGCGCAGGGTGTGGCCCCGACGCCCACCGCCGTCACGGGTCTTCCCGGCACCCCGGGGGCGCCGGGCCCGGCGGCCGTGCAGGCCGCCACGACCCGTACGGGCCTGGTGCGGCGCAGGCACCGCAATCGCACGGTCGCGCTCGTCGTCGTCCTCGCGGTCGTGCTCGGCGCGGCCGCCGCCGTCGGCTACCAGAAATGGGGCGCGTCGAGGCACGAGGCGAGCACGGGGGGCTCCCCGCACGCGCCGGAGCCGACCGGTACGGCCACGAACGGCACCAAGGGGACCAAGGGGACCGGGGGCGTTCCGGCCGACTGGCAGCGCTACGACGACGACCTGGGATTCAGCCTCTCGCTGCCCAAGGGCTGGAAGCGGACCGTCTCCATCGACCAGGACGGCCTCCGGCAGGTCGACTACTCGCCCGACAACGGCAAGCACCTCGTGCGGATCGCCGTCGACACCGCGCCGGACTTCCCCACCTCGTACGACCACCTGAGCAACCTGGACCAGCAGGTCTCGCGGCGGCTGCGGTTCCAGGACTACAAGCGGCTGAGCCTCAAGGAGGAGGTCTTCCGCGACCAGCCGGGCGCCCACTGGGAGTACACGTGGAACGCGCTGGCCAAGGACGCCCCGCACTACTTCCCGGGGCCGTATCGCGCCATCGACGTCGGCTACATGGACGACGACGGTACGGAATACGCCATCTACGAGGCGTCGCCGGCCGACGACTGGCCCGCCACCGGCAAGCAGTTCGCCTGGATCCTGCGCAGCTTCCGGCAGGGCTGAGGCGCTGCCGGCCCCCGCGGAGCCGGCTCGTCTTGGCCGGTCACCGTCACGGAGGGTGTGCGTCCGGTACGGCATGATGGGGTCCATGGGGACCGAGGGGCACGACTTCCGTGTGATCGCGGGCCGTTACCGCCTCCGGGCGCGCATCGGACGCGGCGGGATGGGCGTCGTCTGGCGGGCCGAGGACCAGGTGCTGGGCCGCCTGGTGGCGGTCAAGGAGATCGTCCAGGACGACTCGGCGCCGGACGCGGACGCCCGGCTGCGGCGCGAGCGGACCTTCCGCGAGGCGCGGGCGGTGGCGCAGCTGCACCATCCGCACATCATCGTCGTGCACGACGTGGTCGAGCAGGACGAACGGCCGTACATCGTCATGGAGTTGATCGACGGCGGCTCGCTCGCCGACCGGATCGCCGCGGACGGCCCGCTCACCCCGCAGGAGGCCGCGCGGATCGGCGCCGACCTGCTGAGCGCGCTCAGCACCGCGCACGACGCCGGGGTGCTGCACCGGGACATCAAGCCCGCCAACGTGCTCGTCGAGGCGGGCACCGACCGGGCCGTGCTCACCGACTTCGGCATCGCGCGGGTCGCGGGCGCCACCACGCTCACCGAGACCGGCTCCTTCGTCGGCTCGCCCGAATACACCGCGCCCGAGCGGATGTCGGGGCTGCGCAGCGGTCCGGCGGCCGACCTGTGGTCGCTGGGCGCGCTGCTGTGCACGGCGCTCAGCGGCGAGTCGCCGTTCCGCCGGGACTCGCTCGGCGGCATCCTGCACGCCGTCGTCAGCGACGAGATCCGGCCGCCCGCCGAGGCCGAGCCGCTGCTGCCGGTCATCCGGGGCCTGCTGGAGCGCGACCCCGAGCGGCGGCTCGGCGCGGCGGACGCCGAAGCGATGCTGCGCGCCTATCTGGAGACGGGCCGTACGCCGCCCCCGCCCGGCACTCCGGTCCGCGCACCCCGGCTGCTGAACGCGGCCCGCGCCGTCAGATCCGCCGCGCATCCGGACCGTACGGCCCACCCGGACCGTACGGCCGACACCCCGCACCCGCCGACCGAGCACGCGGCGGCCGCCCCCGCCCCCGCCGAGGGCGCCACCGCCTCCCGGTGGCCGAGCCGGGGTGCCCTGGTGGCCGCGCTGCTCGTGGCGGCGGTGGCCGGGGCGGCCGCGTCGGCGGCGGTCCTGCTGACGCACCAGAACGGCGGCGAACGCGGCGGCACCCCCGGCACCACGGCGTCCCGCTCCCCGGACACCTTCAGCCCCTCGCGCACCCCGGCCACACCCACCACTCCCGCCAGTCCCGTCGCCCCCTCCGGTTACCGCACCGCCCGCGACCCGGCCGGTTTCTCCCTCGCCGTGCCGCTGGCCTTCACCCGCGAACGGCAGGGCGAGCGGGTCTTCTACTTTTTCGCCGGCGACACCTTCCGGCTCGGCGTGAAGGTCGCCCGCCCCGAGACCGGCGGTCCCGCCGCCGTCCTGGACCGCGCCGCCGCCGAGGGCGCCGACACCAACCCCGGCTACCGCGACGGCCGGGTCACCGAGACCACCCGCGCCGGACACCCCGCCGCGCTCTGGGAGTTCACCTGGAACGGCTTCAGCGCCGGCGAGGGCGCCCGGCACACCTACGACCTGTGCTGGGAGGAGGACGGCCGGATGTACGACGTGTGGGTGTCGGCGCCGGTCGGCAAGGTGCGCGAGGCGCGGGAGTACTTCGACGTGGCGGTCGGGACGTTCACGGTGACGGCGCGCTGAGCCCTCTCGGCGCCGCCGGGAGCCTCACGCCGCCATCCGCCTCACGCCGCCCGCGCCGCGTCCCGGTACCTCCCCGGCGTCACCCCGAACTCCCGGCTGAACGCGTGCGAGAGGGCGTACGGGCTGCCGTACCCGCTCTCCCGGGCCACCGTCGCCAGCGGCGCGTCCGAGGCGCGCAGGGCGGTGGCGGCCAGCGTCAGCCGCCACCAGGTGAGGTACGCCATCGGCGGCCGCCCGACCAGCGCGGTGAAGCGGCGGGCCAGGGTGGCGCGGGAGACACCGGCCTCGGCGGCGAGCCGCTCCATGGTCCAGGGCGCGGCGGGATCGGAGTGCAGGGCGCGCAGCGCGGCCGTGGTCACCGGGTCGTTCAGCACGGCCGGCCACACGCCGGACCCGGCGTCGTCGAGGCAGGCGCGGACCATGTAGACGAGGAGCAGGTCGAGCAGGCTCGGCAGGGCGAGGCACGAACCGGGGCGCTTCTCGTCCAGCTCCCGGGACAACAGGTCCACCGCCGAACGCAGTTCGGGATGCGCCCCGACCCGGTGCGGGAGGTGTGCCACCTGCGGCAGCTCGGCCAGCAGCGGATGCGTACGGCTGCGGTCGAGGCGGTACTTGCCGCACAGCAGCTCCACCCCGGGCCCCGGCCCGCCGGTGTTCCGCGCCTCCTCCAGCGGCACCGCGCGCCGCGTCGCGTCCGGCCCCGCCGTACGGTCCGCCAGCACATGCCCCGCGCCGTGCGGCAGCAGCACCACGTCCCCGGTGCCCAGGGTCACCGGCTCGCCGTCGTCCGGGAGCAGACGGCAACCGCCGCTCAGCACCACATGGAAGCCCGCCCCCTCGTACGACGGCAGCCGCACGCTCCACTCGCCGCCGACCCGGAGCCGGTTGGAGGAGGGGCGGCCCACCCGCACCGCCGAGATCGCGTCGCTCACCACGTCCATGGGGCCGATTCTAGCGAGGCACGCGCGAGTGAGACGTTCGCGTATTGAATCGAGCCGGGTGAGCATCGAAAGGATCACCTGTGATCCCTATCATCGGATACATGGCTGATGACAACGCACAGGGTTTCGTGATCGGAGACGTCGAGGTGTTCCCCGTCGTCGAGTGGGCGGGGCCGTACGTGCCCCTCGACGCCCTCGTCCCGGACCTGCCCCCCGAGGCGTGGCGCGAGGACGAGGACCTGCTGGTCCCGGACCACCTCCAAGGCGGGCGGGCCGTGGTGGCGCTCCGGACCTGGGTGGTGCGCGGCGGCGGCCGTACGGTCCTGGTGGACACCGGTGTGGGCAACGGGCGGGAGCGGCCCGGCAACCAGCTCTTCCATCGGCGCCAGGGCGACTTCCCGGAGCGGCTGGAGCGGGCCGGGGTGCGCCCCGAGGACGTGGACGTCGTCGTCAACACCCACATCCACGGCGACCACATTGGCTGGAACACCCATGAGGTGGACGGGAATTGGGTGCCCGCCTTCCCGAACGCCCGCTATCTGCTGCCCGCCGCCGACGACCGCCACTTCGGCCCCGAGGGCGGTTACGCGGGCGGGACGCGCCCCGACGACCGGCTGATGTACGAGGACAGCGTCGCGCCCGTGCACCGGGCCGGGCAGGCCGTGCTGTGGGACGGCACCCACCGGCTCGACGGCGGTCTCGTCCTGGAGTCCGCCCCCGGACACACGCCGGGCTCCTCCGTGCTGCGCCTCCAATCCCGGGGCGAGCGTGGGGTGTTCGTCGGTGACCTGCTGCACAGCCCGGTCCAGATCCCGCACCCCGAGTGCGGGAGCCGCTTCTGCCTGGACCCCCGGCAGGCGGCCGCGACCCGAATCAGGGTGCTCGAACAGGCCGTGGAGGAACGCGAGTTGGTGATTCCCGCGCACTTCGGGGGAAGTGGTGCGGTGCGCGTGGCGAAGAAGGGCGGCGAGTTCGTCTTCCGCAACGCCTGACCCTTCGACAAGGGCGGGGTGCGCGCGGTACTCATGGGGCATGAGTGGAGACGGTGAACTCACGTCCGGTGGACGGCTGATCGGCGGACGCTACCGGCTCGTCGCACGCATCGGCTCCGGTCCGACCGGCACCGTCTGGCGGGCCCGGGACGAGCGGGACGGGGGCGAGGCCGCCGTCAAGGAGCCCTCGCTGCCCGGGAGTCCGGCCGACGACGAGGAGAGCGCCCGGATCGCGCACCGGCTCCACCGCGAGGCGCGCGCCGCCGCCCGGGTGCGGCACCCCGGCGCGCTGACACCCCGCGAGGTGGTCACCGAGGACGGACTGCCCTGGATCGTCATGGAGTTGGTCGAGGGCGAGCCGCTGAGCGAGGTCGTACGGCGCGGTCCGCTGCCGGCCGCCGAGGCCGCGCGGATCGGGCTCGCCGTCCTCGCCGCGCTGCGGGCCGCGCACGCGGTCGGCATCGTGCACCGGGACATCAAGCCCGCCAACGTGCTCGTGGAGTCCGGCACCGGGCGCGTCCTCGTCACCGACTTCGGCATCGGGGACGGGCACACCGAGGCGGCCCCGGCCGGTTTCGTGGCCCCGGAACGCGCCTCGGGCCGCCCCGGCACCGGCCCCGCCTCCGACCTGTGGTCCCTCGGCGCCCTCCTCGCGCTGGCCGTCGAGGGCGGCGACCCCGGCCCGCTGGCCCCGCTCCTGGACCGCCTGCGCGCCGCGTCCCCGGCGGCGCGTCCGACGGCGGACGAGGTGGCGGCG
Organism: Streptomyces sp. NPDC005435; assembly: GCF_040703155.1. Classification (NCBI taxonomy): domain Bacteria; kingdom Bacillati; phylum Actinomycetota; class Actinomycetes; order Kitasatosporales; family Streptomycetaceae; genus Streptomyces; species Streptomyces sp. NPDC005435. The sequence continues at coordinate 20,457 of NZ_JBEXEQ010000019.1, read as the reverse complement.
GCGCTGGAGGCGTGCCGGGCGGGCGGGTCCGGGACCGCCGGTGGGGCTGTCGAGTCCGAGGTTGCCGATGATGCCGACGGTTCCGTGCCGAAGAGCCGCGCCGCCGCCCCCGCGCCGCCCGAATCCGCGCCCGCCCTCGTTTCCGAGGCGGCCCGCTGATCCGGGCTGACAACGCGCTGATCAGCGGGTTTGTCGCCAGTGAACACTGGCGCGATGTGTGCGGCCGGTGAAAGGGCATTACCGACGGGTACACAAAGCGTCCGGCCCGGCATACCCTGCGCCTCATGACGGACTCGCAGGCCCCGGAAACCACCGGCACCAACCCGCTCGCCCCGGCCCCCGAAGGCGTCCGCACCGCCGCCGACGTCGTCACCCCGGAGCTGGTCGCCCAGCTGACCAAGGGCGTGACCGGCTCGGGCCGTACCGCCAACCACACCCCCTTCACCGGCGAGAAGCTGGCCGACCTGCCCGAGTCCACGCCCGAGGACGTGCTCAAGGCGTTCCAGGCGGCCCGCGCGGCACAGGCCGTCTGGGAGCGGGTCCCGGTGCGTGAGCGCGCGGCCGTGCTGCTCCGCTTCCACGATCTGCTCCTGGAGCGCCAGTCCGAGGTGCTCGACCTCGTCCAGCTGGAGACAGGCAAGGCCCGGCTGCATGCGCACGAGGAGGTGCAGGCCGTCGCCGTCGCGGCCCGCCACTACGGCCGCAAGGCCCCCGCGTACCTGCGCCCCAAGCGGCACACCGGCGCCATCCCCACGCTGACCAAGGTCACCGAACTCCGCCAGCCGCGTGGGGTGGTGGGCCAGATCGCGCCCTGGAACTACCCCCTGGAGCTGTCGGTCGGCGACGCGCTGCCCGCCTTCGTCGCCGGCAACGCGGTCGTGATGAAGCCGGACACCGAGACCTGTCTGACCGCCCTGTGGGCCCGCGACCTGCTCGTCGAGGCCGGTCTTCCCGCCGACGTCTTCCAGGTCGTGCTCGGCGAAGGCCCGGTAGTGGGGCCCGAGTTGGTCAAGCACGCCGACTACGTCTCCTTCACCGGCTCCACCCGCACCGGCCGCGAGGTCGCCCAGGGCGCCGCCGCCCGCCTGGTCGGTGTCTCGCTCGAACTCGGCGGCAAGAACGCGATGTTGGTCCTGGAGGACGCCGACATCGAGAAGGCCGCCGCGGGGGCCGTCCGCGCCTGCTTCTCCTCGGCGGGCCAACTCTGCATCTCCATCGAGCGGTTGTACGTCCACGAGTCCGTCGCCGACGCCTTCCTGGACCGCTTCGCCGCCCGCACCCGCGCCCTGCGCCTCGGCAACTCCCTCGCCTACGGCGCCGACATGGGCTCGCTCGCCGGGGAACGCCAGCTCAAGGCCGTCGAACGCCATGTCCAGGACGCCGTCGCCAAGGGCGCCAAGGTGCTCGCGGGCGGGGTCGCGCGCCCCGACGCCGGGCCGTACTTCTTCGAGCCCACCGTGCTCGACGGCGTCGAGGACACCATGGCCGTCTGCGAGGAGGAGACCTTCGGCCCGGTCGTCTCCGTCTACCGCTTCCGCACCGACGACGAGGCGATCGAGCGCGCCAACGCCACGCCGTACGGCCTCAACGCCTCGGTGTGGACCGAGAACGCCCGGCGCGGCCGTACCGTCGCCGCCCGGCTGCGCACCGGCACCGTCAACGTCAACGAGGGGTACGCCCCCGCCTACGGCAGCGTCCAGTCCCCGATGGGCGGCATGAAGGATTCGGGGCTCGGGCGCCGCCACGGCTCCGAGGGGATCCTCAAGTACACCGAGGCCCAGACGGTCGCCCAGCAGCGCCTCCTCCCCATGGCCCCCTCGCTCGGCATGGACGACGCCGCCTACGCCGCCTTCATGAGCCGCAGTCTCCGGCTGATGAAGGCCTTCCGCTTCCGTTGACCGCACCCCGCCCCGCCGTACCACCACCGTTCTCGACGAGGAGAGCACGTGTCGCAGGAGAAGACTGTCCAGACCCGGAACGAGGAAGGGCGCGACGACGGTCGCGACGACGGTGACGACTACGACGTGCTCGTGGTCGGCTCCGGCTTCGGCGGCTCGGTGACCGCCCTGCGCCTGACCGAGAAGGGGTACCGCGTCGGCGTCCTCGAAGCCGGCCGCCGTTTCACCCGCGACACCCTCCCCAAGAACTCCTGGGATCTGCGCAACTACCTCTGGGCCCCGAGGCTCGGCCTCTACGGCATCCAGCGCATCCATCTGCTCGGCAACGTCATGGTCCTGGCCGGCGCGGGCGTCGGCGGCGGCTCGCTGAACTACGCCAACACCCTCTACGTGCCGCCGAAGGCGTTCTTCGACGACCCCCAGTGGCGGGACATCACCGACTGGCAGGAGGAGCTGAAGCCGTACTACGACCAGGCGAAGCGCATGCTCGGCGTCCGGCTCAACCCGACCGTCACCCCCTCCGACACGCATCTGCGGGCCGCCGCCGCGCGGATGGGCGTGGGCGACACCTTCCACATGGCGCCGGTCGGCGTGTTCTTCGGCGATGGCGAGGACGCCGACGGCAGCGCCAAGGCGCGGCCGGGGGAGCAGGTCGCCGACCCGTACTTCGGCGGCGCGGGTCCCGAGCGCCGGGCCTGCACCGAGTGCGGCGAGTGCATGACCGGCTGCCGGCACGGTGCCAAGAACACCCTGAACGAGAACTATCTGTACCTCGCGGAGAAGGCCGGCGCGGTCGTCCACCCGCTCACCACGGTCGTCTCGGTCACGGACGACTCGCGCGGCGGCTACGCCGTCGCCACCCTGCCCACCGACCGCAAACGCACCGGCGAGGGGCGCCTGTTCACCGCCCGCCGCGTCGTCCTCGCGGCCGGGACCTACGGCACCCAGACCCTGCTGCACCGCATGAAGGCAGGGCGTCAACTTCCCTACCTTTCGCAGCGGCTCGGCGACCTCACCCGCACCAACTCCGAGGCCCTGGTCGGCGCCCAGACCGACGACCGGCGCTACCGCAGGGCGCATGGCGCGGACAAGGTCGACTTCACGCGCGGGGTGGCCATCACGTCCTCCGTCCACCCGGACGACAACACCCACATCGAGCCGGTGCGCTACGGCAAGGGCTCCAACTCGATGGGCGGCCTCACCATCCTCCAGGTGCCCTACGCCGAGGGCTCCTCGCGCGTCCTCGGCTGGCTCGCGCACGCGGTGCGGCACCCGGTGCAGCTGGCCCGCTCGGTCTCCAACCGGCGCTGGTCGGAGCGGACCATCATCGGGCTGGTGATGCAGTCGCTGGACAACTCGCTCACCACGTATCTGAAGCCCGGCGGCGTCGGCAAGGGCCTGCTCACCGCCCGGCAGGGGCACGGCGCCCCGAACCCGACCCAGATCAGGGCCGCCACCGAGGCCGCCTCCGCGCTCGCCGCCGAGATCAACGGCTTCCCGGGCAGCAACGTGGGCGAGCTGATGGGCACCCCGCTCACCGCGCACTTCCTCGGCGGCTGCCCCATCGGGGACTCCCCGGAGACCGGTGTCATCGACCCCTACCACCGGCTCTACGGGCACCCCGGCATCTCGGTGGTCGACGGCGCCGCCGTCTCCGCGAACCTCGGCGTCAACCCGTCGCTGACGATCACCGCGCAGGCCGAGCGGGCCATGTCGTACTGGCCGAACAAGGGGGAGGCGGACCCGCGCCCGGCGCAGGGGGTGGCGTACGAGCGGCTGGCGCCGGTGGCGCCGCGCAGTCCGGCGGTCCCGGCGGAGGCGTTCGGGGCGCTGAGGCTGCCGCTGCTGAAGGTGCCGGTGGTGCCGAAGCGGGACTGAGCTTTCCGGCCGGACTTCTCCGGTTGAGCTTTTGGACCCGGACATGCCACGAGGGACCTGTGTCCCCCTCCGAACGCAGGTCCCTCGACGCTTACCGTTTTCTTGATCCGGCAGCAGGTTCGATCGGTGAGGGCACGGAAGGGTTGCGCCACGGCCCAGGTATTTCCTGTGTGGCGTCGGTCACATCGGGAGGGGGTGGTGCGCTATGTGCGGTTTTCCGCCGGACGGCCCCGGGCGTCCCCGGAGCCGGCCGTTTCTCAAGGGTGACCGGGCTGCTGTCCCCTGCCGTCCGATCACTTCCGGAACGAGGTCCCACGGCGCACGGCACGACCCGTACGCCTCATCGCTCCGGCTTTCCACGCGTGGTTCCGTCGGGCCCGCCCCTGGCTGGCACGGACACCGGGATCAACGAAGCGGCGCGCGCGGCGGTCACGCGCCGTACGGGTGAGAGCGGCACCGAACTCAGTTGCGGCCCTTGACCCCCGCGCGCCGGCGGCCCGTACCCGGCCCGTCGTCCCGCCCGGCGCCCGGGCTCAGACACGGCCCCGGCACAGCTCCAGCAGAGTCATCGCGAGCGTGGTGCCGGGCTTGCCGAGGGCGTCGCGGTAGCGGCCGAGGATCTCCATCTCGCGCGACAGGCTCACCCGGCGGCCGCCGGAGGAGATGCGCGCCTCCTGGACGACGGCGGAGACGGCCATGCGCTCCTGGACGAGGCCGAGGATGCGGTCGTCCAGGGCGTCGATGCGCTCACGGGCGCCGGCGATGGTCTCTTCGGCGGTGACGGTGGTCATGTTCGGGGCTCCTCGGAGAAGGGGGGCGGCCCGGCGGTGACAGAACCCGGAAAACGACAGGCGCCCCGGGCCTTGTCGGCCCGGGGCGCCTGGTAAGTGCTTGGCGTTGGCTCAAGCAGCACGACCATGGCAGCCGGCGGGCCGGTTGCCATAGGTAAAGACGTAGGTCGTCTGCGTGAACATGCGGCCAGTATGCCACGGCGGTGCGGGGCCCGGCCGGGGATTCGATCGTGGATTCGGTCCTGGATTCGGTCCGCCCGTTCCGCGGCCGGGAGGGTGCCCCGGCCCGCCCCGTTAGAATCGGTCGTACAGACCCCCGCCCCACCGCCGGAAGGCACCCCGTGTCATCAGCGACCCAGTCTGCCGCCGCCCCCGACACCGTTCTGGTCGTCGACTTCGGCGCGCAGTACGCCCAGCTCATCGCCCGTCGCGTCCGCGAGGCGCGGGTCTACAGCGAGATCGTGCCCAGCACCATGCCGGTCGCCGAGATGCTCGCCAAGAACCCGGCGGCGATCATCCTCTCCGGAGGCCCCTCCTCGGTCTACGAGGAGAACGCCCCGCAGCTCGACCGCGCCCTGTTCGAGGCCGGCGTCCCCGTCTTCGGCATGTGCTACGGCTTCCAGCTGATGGCGCAGACCCTCGGCGGCACCGTCGACAACACCGGCGCCCGCGAGTACGGCCGTACCGACCTGCACGTCTCCCGCTCCGGCTCCACCCTCTTCGAGGGCACCCCGGACGAGCAGCACGTGTGGATGTCGCACGGCGACGCCTGCTCCGCCGCCCCCGAGGGCTTCTCCGTGACCGCCTCCACGGACGTGGTCCCGGTCGCCGCCTTCGAGAACGACGAGAAGCGGCTCTACGGCGTCCAGTACCACCCCGAGGTCATGCACTCCACGCACGGCCAGCAGGTCCTGGAGCACTTCCTGTACCGGGGCGCGGGCCTGACCCCGTCCTGGACCACGGGCAACGTGATCGAGGAGCAGGTCGCCGCGATCCGCGAGCAGGTCGGCGACAAGCGCGCCATCTGCGGCCTGTCCGGCGGTGTGGACTCCGCCGTCGCCGCCGCCCTCGTCGCGCGCGCCATCGGCGACCAGCTGACCTGCGTCTACGTCGACCACGGCCTGATGCGCAAGGGCGAGACGGAGCAGGTCGAGAAGGACTTCGTGGCCGCGACCGGCGTCAAGCTGGTCGTCGTCGACGCCGAGGAGCGCTTCCTCACCGCGCTCAAGGGGGTCTCCGACCCCGAGGAGAAGCGGAAGATCATCGGCCGCGAGTTCATCCGCGTCTTCGAGCAGGCCCAGGCCGAGATCATCGCGGACGCGGGCCCGGCCGTGGAGTTCCTGGTCCAGGGCACCCTGTACCCGGACGTGGTCGAGTCCGGCGGCGGCACCGGCACCGCCAACATCAAGTCGCACCACAACGTCGGCGGCCTCCCCGAGGACCTCGAGTTCCAGCTGATCGAGCCGCTGCGCAAGCTGTTCAAGGACGAGGTCCGCATGGTGGGCCAGGAGCTGGGCCTGCCGGAGGAGATCGTCCAGCGCCAGCCCTTCCCGGGCCCCGGCCTGGGCATCCGTATCGTCGGCGAGGTGACCAAGGAGCGGCTCGACCTGCTCCGCGACGCCGACGCCATCGCCCGCGAGGAGCTGACCGCCGCCGGTCTCGACCGCGAGATCTGGCAGTGCCCGGTGGTCCTGCTCGCCGACGTCCGCTCGGTCGGCGTCCAGGGCGACGGCCGCACCTACGGCCACCCGATCGTCCTGCGCCCGGTCTCCTCCGAGGACGCCATGACCGCCGACTGGTCGCGCCTGCCCTACGACGTGCTGGCGAAGATCTCCACCCGGATCACCAACGAGGTCCGCGACGTCAACCGCGTCGTCGTCGACGTGACCTCGAAGCCGCCGGGCACCATCGAGTGGGAGTGACCCCGGCACCGGTGCGCTGACCGGTCCCGCGAAGAGGTGGAACGGCTCCGGCCGCTCCACCTCTTTTGGTACCCGCCGCGCGACGGTACCTTCCGGTCCGTAAAGCGCCCCCTGTGCTGGAGGACCCATGCACCGGCCCACCCCACCCCCGCCCATGCCCACCGACCGGCTGCGGTTCGCCATGCCGCCCATGCACGAGTCGGTCGAGGACGAACGCCGCCACCGCAAGGAACGGCTCGCGGGCGCCCTGCGGCTCTTCGGGCGGGCGGGCTTCGAGGACGGGGTGTCCGGGCACATCACCGCGCGCGACCCCGAATTCAGCGACTGCTTCTGGGTCAACCCGTTCGGGATGCCCTTCAAGCACGTCACCGTGAGCGATCTCGTCCTGACCAACCAGGACGGCCAGGTCGTCGAGGGCCGCTACCACGTCAACCAGGCCGCCTTCACCGTCCACGCCCAGGTGCACGCCGCCCGGCCCGACGTGGTCGCCGTCGCCCACTGCCACTCCGTGCACGGCCGCGCGCTGGCCGCCCTCGGCGACCTCATCGACCCGCTCACCCAGGAGAGCTGCGCCTTCTACGAGGACATGGCGCTCTACGACGCCTACACCGGCGTCACCGTCGACGCCGAGGAGGGCCGCCGTATCGCGGCCGCGCTCGGCTCCGGCAAGGCGCTGGTCCTGCGCAACCACGGGCTGCTCACCGTCGGGGACTCCGTCGACGCCGCCGCCTGGTGGTTCATGTCCCTGGAGCGCTCCTGCCAGGTCCAGCTGACCGCCCGCGCCGCCGGCCGTCCCGTCCTGATCGACCACAAACTCGCCGTCGCCACCCGGGAACAGCTCGGCGGCGACCTGGTCGCGTGGATCAACTACCAGCCGCTGTGGCAGGACATCAGCCGGAGCGAGCCGGATCTGCTGAGCTGAGGGGGCGGACGCCCGGGTCGGGACGGGGGGCCTCCTGCGTCGGGGCGGGGGGCCTCCTGAGCCGAGGGGGCGCCGTCCGGGGCCGCTCGGCGTCAACACGGTGACGCGCGCTTCACCCGCCACGACCCGGACCGGCTGCGAGCGGCGGCCCGACGTAGGGCACAATTCGCTTTGATCACAGGGGAGTTGTGTCGGAGCCGAAGTGCGCGCCGCGGGCGCTTCGGCCGATCCGCGTTTTCGCGGGGAAGGCGGTCGGGGGTTGTGGCGGTACAGGAGGCGAGACGGGGCGTGTCGGCGGATGCCGACGGCGTCCACACGGGCGGCTGCACATGCGGCGACTGCCCGCACGGCGCGCGCGAGGGACACCGGCGCGCGGTCGCCGCGTTCCTGCGCCGCCGTGACGAGTTCGCGGCCGGGCACGGCCTGCCCCAGGCGGTGGCCCACTCGGCCTCCGCGTCCCGGCAGTGGGTGTCCGCCGAGCTGACCCAGCGCGCGGAGACCATCGCCGAGCGCGGCCGCGCGGAGGGCGAGGCGTGGCTGGCCGGGCTGTGGCCGCGGACCGCGTGCGTGGCGTGGGGCGCGGTCGTCGTCCTGCTTCTCGCGCAGGCGCTCACCGCGATCGGCGCGGGCTGGAGCAACGCCCGCAGCGCCGGGCTGCTCGCCGCCGTGACCGTCGCGGGCGCGCTGACCGCCGCCTCGTGGTTCCACCGCAGGCGTGGCGGGGTCCTCGCCCCGGTGATCGGCGAGGACAACCGCATGTCCACCTCCCGTACGGTCGCCGCCTCCTGGGTGCTCTTCGTCGCCTACGCCGTCCTGCTCCTCGCCGGCCGGCTGGCCGCCGCCTCCGACCCCGCCGAGCGCGACGCCCTGATCGCGGGCCTCGACCTCGCGCGCGGCGCGGGAGTGGTGACCGTCCTCGCTGTGGTCTGCGGCATCGCCGTCTTGGTCCGCCGGGTGGTCGGACTGCGTGTGCTCGGCCAGCGGCTCCAGAAGGTCTCCGCGCACCGCCCGCGCGCCGCCGACCTGCTGACCGACGACGCGGGGCGGGGTGCCTTCGCCGACATCCAGTACGTCGTCATCAGCGCCGTCGCCCTCCTCTTCGCCGCCGTACGCCTCGGCCGGCGCCCCGACCAGCTGCCGGACCTGCCCTGGGGGCTCGCGGTCGTGGTGCTGATCTCCGCCGCCACCTATCTCGCCGGGAAGTACGCCGAGGGCGGGCGCCCGGTGGTCCTCTCCGTGGTCCGCGCCCGTGAGCCAGGCGACCTGGACGGCCCGATCCGCACCGGGGACGACATCGAGATCCGCGGCAGCGGCTTCGTCCCGCCCGGCGCCCAGGGTGCCGACAGCCTCGCCCGTCTGGTCGTGCGCATCGGCGTGGTCGACGTCCACGTCCCCCTCGTCCCGGTCCCGGGCGGCTTCCGCAACCCGACGGACAGCGTCCTCACCGTCCCCGTACCGGCCGAGGTCGAACCCGGCCCGGTGGAGGTCCAGGTGGTGACGGCGGCCGGGGTGGGCACGAACCGGTACCCGGTCGAGGTCGTCGACTGAGTCCGCCGTCCGTCGCCGCCTCCGGTCGCCCGTGCGGTGTGCCGGTGCCCCCCGAAAACCGGAAAAACCGCCGGGGGAGGATTGAACCGGCCCCGTTCGTCATACGTATCGTCCTGTTGAGGGGTCCGGCACGGCGAGCGAGAGGCGGCTGGCAGTGATGACTCACGGTATGCGTATGGAAACGCACACCTCCCGACTGGACGGCGGACACACCCTGCGGGAGACCGCCACCCGCTACTCCCTCCTCCCACTCCGCGTCTTCCTCGGCGTCACCTTCCTCTACGCCGGGCTGGACAAGCTCACCGACAACGCCTTCCTGAAGTCCGGCGGCGCGGGCTCCGTCGGCGACACGATGCGCTCGGCCCGCGACTCCGCCGGCGTCCCGGCCCTGATCGACCTGGCCCTGCACAACCCCGTCGGCTTCGGCTACGCCATCGCCTTCGGCGAACTCGCCGTCGGCATCGGCATCCTCCTCGGCCTCTTCGGCCGCCTGGCCGCCCTCGGCGGCGCCCTGATCTCCCTCAGCCTCTGGCTGACCGTGAGCTGGGGCTCGACGCCGTACTACTACGGCAACGACCTCCCCTACCTGATGGCCTGGCTGCCGCTGATCCTGGCGGGCACCCCCTATCTGTCGCTGGACGCGGTGTGGCAGGGGCGGCGGAGGCGGGGCATGGGCGGGTACCGGTAGGGCCGAAGCGGCGGCCGTGTGATCCCGGGGCTCCTCCGGGGCTTCTGCCGGGCTCCTCCGGGGCTTCGGCGAGGCTGACCGGGCACGGTGGGCGGTTCGCCGGGCGCCGACGTGCTCGGCCCTGTTGTCGGAGGTCCCTGCGAAGATCACGGCCATGGAGCTCTCCACCGCCCTCGCCGGGCTCGACGCCCACCCCTGGACCACCGTCCACCACGCCTACGGCCCCGCCGAGGACCTGCCCGGACTGTTGCGCGCCTTCGCCGAGGGCGGTGAGGACGCCGAGGAGGCACTGGACGAGCTGTACGGCTCGATCGTGCACCAGGGCACCGTGTACGCGGCCAGCGTCGACGCCGCCCCGTATCTCGCCCGGATCGCCGCCTCCGGCCGGCAGACCGTCGACGCGCTCCGGCTGCTCGGCTGTCTCGCCGAGAGCGAGGACGAACACGGCGTCGAGCCGGGCGCCGTCCGGGCCGCCGTCACCGCCCAGCTGCCGCTGCTCATACCGCTGCTGGCCGACGAGGACGCCGCCGTCCGGCAGGCGGCCTGCTGGACGGCCGGTCACACCCGGGACACCCGCACCGCCCTGCCCGCCGTCCGGGCCCGCCTGGCCGCCGAGACCGAGCCCGTCGTCCGGGCCGAACTCCTCACCGCGTACGGCCGGCTGGACCGCGCGGGCGCCCTCGCCGAGGCCCGCTCCCTGCTCGGCCCGGACACACCCGCGCCGCTGCGCCTGGCCGCCGTGTTCGCCGCGCTGGACGCCGGGGAGCCGTGGCTCGCCGCGCACCACGACGCCGTCCTCGGCCTCCTGCCCGCGCGCGAGACGGGCAGGTCCGGCTACGCGGACGAGCACCGCGAGCCACTGCGCGCCATCGTCGGGACCCTGCTGGAGCGGGACACCGACGCCGACCGCGAGAGCGCCCTCGCGCTGCTCGACACCGCGCTGCGTGACGAGCGCCCCGAGGTACGGGCCGAGGCCCTGTGGGCGGCCGACCACGCCTGCACCGTGTCCCGCGGCGCCCCGCGGCGGCTGATCCCCGCGATGGCCCCGCTCGCCGCCGACCGGGCGGCCACCCAGTTGCTGGGCAAGCTCGGCCCGGCGGCCGCCGAGGCCGCACCCGTCCTCGCCGGGCTCGCCGCGGGGCCGGACGACGAGGCGGCCGACCAGGCCCTCGCCGCGCTCGTCCTGGTGGCGCCGCGGACCGCCGCCCCGCTGCTGGCCCGGTCCTTCGGCCGGCGCCCGCGCGCCATGCGGCACGCCGCGGGGTCCCACGCCCCGGCCGACACCCCCTTCCCGTTCGATCCCGAACTGTTCGCCGCGGTCCGTGCCCGCCTGGCCGCCAAGGCGCGGGAGCGCCCCGAGGGCCGCGAGGACTGCGGCTGCACGACGACCGAGGACCACAACGACACCGCCCAACTGGTCCATCTGCTGCGGCAGTGGGGCCCACAGGCCGCCGGGGCACTGCCCGAACTGTGCGCCGTCCTGCCCCGGTTCCAGTACGCCGCCACCGCGATCACCGCCGTCGCCGCCGGCCTCGGGCCGCAGCAGCGCGAGCAGGCGGCCACCGTCCTGCGGGCCGACGCCGGGAAGCTGTCCGTGGCGCGGGCACTGCACGAGCTGACCGGCGAGACCGGGCCGCTGCTCGCCGCCGCCGAGGCGGCACTCGCCACCGGTGGGCGCGAGGGCGTCGAGGGCGCCCGCGCCCTGGCCGGCCTCGGCCCGGAGGCCGCCCGCATCCTCCCGGTCCTGCGGACCGTGCTCGGCCGCACCATCGACCGCGACACCACTCCGGAGGTGGACACCGACCTCGCCCTGGCGTTTGCCCTGTGGCGGATCGCCGGTGACGCGGCCGAGGTCGTCCCGGTGCTTGCCTCGGTGTTCGACCGCTGCGGGGGAGAGCGGTGGTTCCGCTGGACGACCACCCGCGCCGCCCGCGAGATCGCCGTGCTCGGCCTGGCCGGCCGCCCGCTGACCACCCGGCTCCACGCTCTCCTCGACGACCCGGCCCAGGCGCCCTCGGCCGTCCTCGGACTGCTCGCCGTCGCCGATCCGGCCGGCCTCGACCGCACCCGGCTCGCCGAGGCGGCACTCCACTCGGCCGAGACCCGCGCCGACCTCAAGGGCGCCTGCGACGCCCTGCGGGCGCTCGCCGCCACCCTGACGCCGGAGCAGCATCGCCGGCTGACCGCGCTCGCCACCGGGGACCGCCGCCTGGTCGTCTCCGGGTTCGCGGACACGATGATCCGCGAGGACGAAGAGCTGCGCGCCGCGCTGGTGGCCGTCCTCGACGAGGTCGGCTGAGGCCCCCGGGTCCTCTCTTTTGGATCTTGCCGGTGCTCGGTGCTCGGTGCTCGGTGCTCGGTGCCCCGCGCCTCGCGCCCCGCGCCCCGCGCCCCGGAAGATCCCGGAGAGAGGGCCTAGCCGTCCTCCGTCGTTCCACGCTGTCTGCGTATCGCTCGGGCCACCGCGTTCGCGATGCCGGCCAGGAACAGGGCGCCCGTGGTCACCGGGAGGGCGGTGAACCAGGGGATGTGCCAGAGGTTCTGGGCGTCTCCGAGGTAGAGGGCGGCCACGGTGGCGAAGGCGAGGCCGGCGAGGAGGCGGCCCGGTTGGAATTCACGGCGTGGCACGGGTGATCACCACCTGTCCTACGCCCACTTCGAGGCCGACCGTCAGGGTTCCGGTGTTCTTCGCGTTCGTGGCCGGGGCCAGCGTCAGCCGCGTGTGCCTGTCCGGCTGCACGTCGATGTCCTTTCCGTTGTCGCCGGGCAACCGGATGTCGCCCACGCCGAGGTCGATGCGGAGCTCTGCGGTCGCGCCCGCCGGGATGATCACCCTGAGCCGCCCCGCGCCCACCTCGGCGTGCGTGGTGACGGTCTGCCCCTTGCCGGGGTGCACCGCGCTCAGGTCGAGGGTGGCCGCCCCGGTCCCGAGGTCGTACGAGGGGCGGACGTCCGTCGCGGTGGCCGGCTGCCAGGAGGTCTGTCTCCACTGGGTGGTGACATCCGCCGGGAGGGCCGCGACTCCGGCGAGCAGGGCCGCCGTGAGGATCGCCAGGAACGTCGTACCGGCTCCCGTGCGCCCGAGGAACGAGCCGAGGGCCATGCCCAGGCCTAGCACCGCGAGCGCACTGGCCAGACCGAGCTGGAGGCACGTGCCCGGCTGCCGGGTGTGCCAGGTCAGTCCGGCGACGAGGCCGCCCGTCAGCAGGGCCAGCAGGAAGACCCAGCCGCCGATCCGACGGGGCCCGCGCGGTCTCGGGGGGCGGGGGGCCGTTCCGGTGCCGGGGCCTGCGGGGGGCGTGGCGGTGCCGTGCGGCCAGGGGGCGGCCACGCGCACGTCGAGGACCGAGGTCACGTCCGGCGGCTGGGTGTCGCCGGGCCCCCACAGATAGCCGGTGCCGCCGACATGGGTGCCGTCCTTGACTATCGGGTCGCGCCACCAGGAGGGGAAGTGCATCACGACCGGCGGCGCCTGTGCCTCCGGCGGGGCGTCGGCGGCGGCCTGGGCGGCTATGGGGCTGGAGCGCGGACGCGCGCTGGGGGAGCTGGGGGAGGGTTCGGGGGCCGGGGTGGCCCGGTGGCGGGACCAGTACCCGGCACCGGCGAGGAGCAGGGAGAGGACCACCGCGAAGGTCAGTGCCCCGGCGTTCCTCAGCGTGGTCAGGACCACCCCGCAGCCGACCAGGGCGAACAGCACGGCGGCCAGCGCCTGGCCGTCCACCCGGCCGGTGAGCAGCTTGCGGACCTCGTTCTCCTCCTCGTCGTCCTGTGGCACGAGGAGCCAGGCGAAGCCGTAGAAGATCAGGCCGATGCCGCCGGTCGCGGCCAGCACCGCCAGGGTGATGCGGTAGATCACCGGGTCCATGTCCGTCTGCCGGCCCAGCCCCGCGCACACGCCCGCGATCATCTTGTGTCTGCGGTCGCGCCGGAGGGGGTGGGAGGCCGTGTCGGCGGGAGGCGCTCCGTCCGCCCCGGGAGTGCCGGGAGCGCCGGGGGTGGCGGTCGTGTCCGATGCTCCGGCCGCGCCCGAGGTGCCGGGAGCGCCCTTCGCACCGGCCCCGCCGGTCGTGTCCGTCGTACCGGTTCCCGAGCCCGGGCGCGGCCCGGAGCCAGGTCCCGGACCCGTCGCTGCGTGCTCGTGATCCGTCATGCGTCCATCGTGACGGCTCGGCCGCCCGCCCGGCAGTCGGATCAACCCTGGCCGAACCCTGAAATCGGCCCTGAGACGGAACCGGGGGCATGTTCGAATCGGGGGCTCCGCCGCCGGCCGGGGCCGGGGGACCGGCATCGGGGACACCCCTGGCGAAGATCAGGGGAGTCTCGGGGGCCGACCCTGATGACCCGCCGCCACGGCCGTGTGACCATCAATGGCATGCCGGAAGCCGCAGCACCGCCCCTCGAAGACCCGCGGCCGCCGCGCAAGCTCTACCGCAGCGGTGACGGCCGCTGGCTCGGCGGAGTGGCGCGGGGCCTCGCCGGGCACCTCGGGCTGCCCGTGGTGTGGGTGCGGCTCGCCTTCGTCGGCCTGTTCATGGCCAACGGTCTGGGCGCGCTGCTGTACGCCGCGTTCTGGTTCTTCGTGCCGCTCGGTGTCGGGGGCGTGGGCGACCACCGGCCGACCTCGCTCGTCGGCACCGAGACCTCCCCGGACGGCCGCCGCAGACTCGTGGCGCGCAAGCCGGACAAGGGGCAGATGGTCGCCCTGCTGCTCATGGTCATCGTGTCGATGGTCTTCGTCGGCAGCGTCAACGTGACCAGCACGGCGAAGGCGTATCTCCTGCCGACCGTCCTGGTGGCGGCCGGTGTCGCCCTGGTCTGGCGGCAGGCGGACAACGCCCGCCGGGCCCGCTGGGTCGAGGTCGGCAGCCGACGGCGCACCCTCACCCTGCTCCGCGCGGGTGTGGGCGTGCTGCTGGTCACGGCCGGGGTGTCCGCCATCTTCGTCATGCAGGGCTCGGCCGCCCACCTCGGCGCGGTGTTCCAGGCCGCGCTCGCCGTCCTCGTCGGCATCACGCTGCTCGCCGGCCCCTATCTCGTCCGGGTCACCCAGGACCTCTCCGCGGAGCGCCTGATGCGCATCCGGGCCCAGGAGCGCGCCGAGGTCGCCGCCCACGTCCACGACTCCGTGCTGCACACCCTGACCCTGATCCAGCGCAACGCCGACAACGCGGGCGAGGTGCGCCGCCTGGCCCGCGCCCAGGAGCGCGACCTGCGCACCTGGCTGTACAAACCCGGGGGCACCGGCAAGGACGAGGCCGACGAGCCGGACACGGTCGCGGAGGCGGTCCGGCGCAGCGCCGCCGAGGTCGAGGACAAGCACGGTGTGCCCATAGAGGTGGTCGTGGTGGGCGACTGCCCGCTGGACGACAGGACGGGAGCGCAGATGCAGGCCGCGCGCGAGGCGATGGTGAACGCCGCCAAGTACGGTGGCGACGGCGGTCCCGTGCAGGTGTACGCGGAGGTCGAGGGGAGGACGGTGTTCGTGTCCGTCCGCGACCGCGGTCCCGGTTTCGACCTCGACTCGATACCCGCGGACCGCATGGGCGTCAGAGAATCGATCATCGGCCGTATGGAGCGCAACGGCGGCACGGCCCGGCTGCGGTCGGTGCCGGGCGGCGGCACCGAGGTCGAGCTGGAGATGGAGAGGGCGGAGAAGACGGCATGAGCGACGCGACCGAGGCGAACGGCACGACGGGGGCGGCGGAGGTGGCCGGTGCCGGCGGCGACGCGGAGGGCGGTGCGGCCGGCCGCCGGGTGCGGGTGGTGCTCGTGGACGACCACCGGATGTTCCGCACGGGTGTCCAGGCGGAGATCGGGCGGACCGAGCGGACCGGGGTCGAGGTGGTCGGCGAGGCCGCGGACGTCGACCAGGCGGTCACGGTGATCACCGCGACGCGGCCGGAGGTGGTGCTGCTGGACGTTCATCTGCCCGGCGGCGGCGGGGTGGAGGTGCTGCGCCGCAGCGCCTCGATGATGGCGGACCCCGAGCGGCCGGTGCGGTTCCTCGCGCTGTCCGTGTCGGACGCGGCGGAGGACGTCATCGGGGTCATCCGGGGCGGTGCCCGGGGCTATGTCACCAAGACCATCACCGGCAGCGACCTCATCGACTCGATCTTCCGGGTGCAGGAGGGCGACGCGGTCTTCTCCCCGCGCCTGGCCGGGTTCGTCCTGGACGCCTTCGCGTCCACCGATGCCCCGCCGGTCGACGAGGACATGGACCGCCTCACCCAGCGGGAGCGGGAGGTGCTGCGCCTGATCGCCCGGGGGTACGCCTACAAGGAGATCGCCAAGCAGCTGTACATCTCGGTGAAGACGGTCGAGTCCCATGTCTCGGCGGTCCTGCGCAAGCTTCAGCTCTCCAACCGCCACGAGCTGACCCGCTGGGCGACGGCGCGCCGGCTGGTCTGACCCGACCCGCAGGGGGCGACCCCGACGGGACCCTGACTCGTACCGGACCCGTCGGGCTCGCCGGACCCGCCGGGCTCACCGGACCGTCAGGCCGGGTCCGGTGCCTCGTGGAGCCGCAGCAGCGCGCGGGCGGCGTCGGCCACCGCGTGCCGCAGCTCCGGGGGTGCGAGGACTTCGATGCCCGGTCCGAGCCGCAGCACCTCGCCGGTGGCGTGCTCGACGGACTCGATCGGGATGACCGTACGCACGCGGCCCTGCGGGTCGGGCTGCCCCGCATGGGCCTCGGCGGAGTCCAGGACCACGGTGTCCACCTGTTCCGGGAAGCGCCGCCACGCCTGCGCCGACAGGCGGAGCACCGCCCGGCCCCGGAAACGGTGCTCGTCGAAGCCGGCGATCCAGGCGCGCCAGTACTCGGCCAGGTCGAAGCCGGTGGGCCGTTCGAAGGGGGCGCCGCCCGCGTCGGCCAGCCGCAGGATCTGGGACACCCGGTAGGTGCGGACGGCGCCGCCCCTGACCTCGTCCCCCGCCCGGCCCGGAGAACTCCCCGACTGCCCCGGGGAACTCCCCGCCCCGCCCGGCGACTGCGCCACCACGTACCAGATCCCGGCCTTCAGCACGATGCCGAGCGGGCACAGTTCGCGCTCCACCTCCTGGGGCGCGGCCCAGCGGCGGTAGAGCACCCGCAGCGTCCGCCGGTTCCACACGGCCTCGGCGACGGCGGTGAGCCGGGGGACCGCTTCGGCCTCGCGGTACCAGCGCGAGGTGTCCAGGTGGAACCGCTCGCGCACCCGTGCCGCCCGCTCGCGCAGCACCGGCGGCAGGGCCGCGTCGAGCTTCAGCTGGGCCGCCGCGAGCTCGGCGCCGAGGCCCAGTTCGGCGGCGGGGCCGGGCAGACCGGCCAGGGCGAGGGCGTCCGCCTCGGCTCCGTGCAGCCCGGTCAGCCGGGTGCGATAGCCCTCGACCAGCGAGAACCCGCCCGCGTGGCCGGGCTCGCCGTAGACCGGGACGCCCGCGGCGGACAGGGCGTCCACGTCCCGGTAGACCGTGCGGACCGAGACCTCCAGCTCGGCGGCGAGCTGCCGGGCCGTCATACGGCCGCGGTTCTGCAGGAGCAGGACGAGGGAGAGCAGACGGCTCGCTGTCATGGCCACGTTCGCCATGTTCGCCGACTCCACTGACACGAGGTGGCAGTGAAGCCCCCTTCAATGAGCGCATGATCACGGAAAGTCATGCGCGGCGCACCGGACGGCTCCTGGTGTCGGCCGCCTTCGTCACCTCGCTCGGGAACAACGTCCAGCTGATCTCCGGCGCGCTGCTGGTGATCAGGGCCGAACACACGATGATGTCGGTGGGGTGGCTGTTCATCGCCGTCGCGGTCCCGCAGGCGGTGCTCTCACCGTTCTTCGGGCGGCTGGCCGACCGCGTCGACCGGCGCGCGCTGTGGATTCTCAGTGACCTCGCGAGCACGGTCACCGCGCTGGCGCTCCCCCTGTGGCTGTGGCTCGCCCCCGGTGACGACGCCGGGGCGCCGGTCTATCTGGCGAACCTGGCCCTGGCCGTGCTGGCCGCGCTGTTCTTCCCGGTCAGCAGCGCCCTGATCAAGGAGCGCATCCCCCCGGAGCGGCTGCGCCACTTCAACGCCCACTACGAGATGGCGACGCAGGCGGGGATGCTGCTCTCCGCGACGGTCGGGGGGCTCGCCGTCCAGGCGGTGGGGGCGGTTCCGTTGCTGCTGGTCAACGCCGGGACGTTCGCCGTGTCGGCGGTGTGCGTGGCCGCGGTCGGGCGGCGGGGGCAGGGGCAGGAGAGGGACGCCTTCCCGGCCGCAGGAAACGGCGACGGCACCGGCGGCCGCGCCCATGCGCGGGCCGGGGACACACCGCTCGCCCTCCCCGGCCGCACGGGTTCCGCCCCGCTGCCGATGGGCCGGCTGATCGTGCTGTTCGCACAGGGCAGCGTCGTGGTCACGGTGTTCAACGCACTGCTGCCCAAGTTCGTCCTGGGGGACCTGCACCTGGGCGCGGGCACGTTCGGGCTCGTCGACGCGCTCGGCAGCCTCGGGTTCCTGCTGGCCACGGCCGCGTACAAGGTGTCGGGCCGGCGGCTCGGGGACCTGGGGACGGCGGTGACCGGGTTCCTGCTGTGCTCGGTGCTGTTCGTGCTCCAGCCCCGGTTCGGTGTGGTGGGGGTGATGCTCCTGGTGCCGGCCGGCGCGTTCGTCTTCGGGCAGGCGCGGATCGCCTCGCGCAACCTGCTGATGGCGGAGGTGGGACCGGACCGGGCGGGCCGGGCGTTCGGCGTGGCCAACGGCGGGGGACTGGCCGCCACGATCGTCGTGATGGTGGTGGCCGCGCAGCTCACCGACCGGGCGGGCATCGGGTACGGCTTCGCCGTGACCGCCGTACTGAGCGCGGTCACGACGGCCGCGGCGGGCCTCGGGCTGTCCCGGGCGCGCGGCGGTGGCCTCACGCGACCCGCGTCGCCCCCGCGAACGGCATCTGGCTGATCGGCGCGACGCGGACCGGGGCCGAGGGGTTCGGGGCGTGGATCATCTTGCCGTTGCCGATGTAGAGCCCCACATGGCTGACGCCGGAGTAGAAGAACACCAGGTCACCCGGGCGGAGCTGGGAGCGAGAGACACGCCGTCCGGCGTTGATCTGGGCGTAGGTGGTGCGGGGCAGGGAGATGCCCGCGGAGCGGTAGGCGGCCTGGACCAGGCCCGAGCAGTCGAAGGCGTTGGGGCCGGTGGCGCCCCAGACGTAGGGGCTGCCGAGCTTGCGGTAGGCGTAGGCGACGGCCGCGGCGGCGCGGGAGCTGGAGGCGGCCGGGGTGCCGGTCGCCTTCGCCGTGCCGCTTCCGGCGGTGCCGTTGCCGGGTGCGTGCGCGCGGACGGGCCGGGCGGTCTTGGCGGTGTGGCCGGTGCGGCCGGCGTGGGCGGGTGCGGTGCCGGTGACCTTCTTGCGTTCCTTGGGGGTGAGCCGGTTCAGGAGCCGCTGGGCCTCGTGCAGTTTCGTGGTGACGGTCTTCTTCTGCCGCTTCAGCTCCGCCTGGCGGGCGCGCAGCGACTTCAGCTCGACGCGGGCGGCGCCGCGCAGCTGCTCGATCTCGCGCAGCTGGGCCCGTACCCGGGAGACGGCGCCGGCCTGCTGGTCGCCGACGCGCTCGGCGAGGGCGGCGCCGTCCAGATAGCGGTCGGGGTCGCCGGAGAGGGCGAGCTGCCAGGTCGGGGCGATGGTGCCGTCGCGGTACTGCGCGGCCGCGTAGGTGCCGAGGGCGTCGCGGGCGGTGTTCAGCCGGTCCTGCCTGCGGGCGGTCTCGTCGTGCAGCGTGTTCAGCCGCCGCTGCGCCGCGTCCGCCTTCTCCTTGGCGCCGTTGTACTTCTCGGTGGCGCTCTCCGCCTCCCGGTACAGCGTGTCCACTCTGGTCCTGACCTGCGCCGGGGTGGGCTGGGGCTCGGCGTGGCCGACTCCCTCGAAGGCTGTCGCGGTCGCCGCCCCCGCGAGGGCGAGGGTCGCGGCCGTGCGGGCGGTGTTGCCGCCCAGCGAGCGATGTCGGGGCCTCCGGTGCGTTGCCACCTGGACCGTCACGTCCCTTCCTGGACTCGTACGGCCGAGGACCCGTACGACTCGTGCGGCCGGTGTCCGACGGCCGCCCGCACAGGGGAGACGGGCCGCCGCCGGACGTTCCTCGGCGGTGGTGTCCGGCTGCCGCCCCTGGTCCGGGCGGCGTGGGGAGCCGGTCACCTGGGGGAGGACGCTAGGCGGGTGTGTGACAGCTTGGTAACGGGTGTACGGAATTGTCCGTGACGGGCGGGATCGGGATCAATTACGACCGGTACGCCGAAGCGGAGACGTCACCTTCGCGCGGCCTGGTGACCGATGAGCGCATTGCGGACACATGGGGCGGGAGAGGTGCTACGGCACATCCCCGCTAGGCTCCGGAGCATGGACGTACTCATCCATCTCTTCGTCGGCCTGCACATCATCGGCATCGCCGCGCTGCTCGGCGGTTTCCTCACCCAGATGAAGGCGATGGGCCGGGGCACCGCCCGCTTCGTCCCGGGCATGCTGCACGGCGCGTTCACCATGCTGGTCACCGGCGTGGTCCTGGTCGGCCTCAACGAGGCGCAGGGCCACCACGTCAACTCCATCAAGATCGGCATCAAGCTGGCCCTGCTGATCGTGATCCTCGGCCTGGTCTACGTGAAGCGCGAGGAGGAGAAGGTCGACAAGGGCTCCTTCGCGCTGGTCGGCGCGCTGACCACGGCGAACATCTTCATCGCCGTGCTGTGGACGTGACCCCGGGCCCCTAGGGGGTGTCTCGTCGATCAGGCCGGGCTCGCGACGCCTGGCACCGCACCTCGCCGCGTTGTCGTCGGTCGCCGATGCTCCGCATCGACTCC